>JAZNVK010000115.1:0-2887 GCA_045592805.1 Faecousia sp. | reverse complement strand
GCGGACATTGAAATTGCTGTTCTTAATATCGGGGAGATTTCTTCTGCGGCGGAACATGGTCTCCACATAGCCCTGATTTCGGGCGGTCTCCACGATATCGGTCATATAATTGGCCACACCGGGATAATTGCGCTTGTAGTTATCAATATACTCCTTGGCCACATAGCGGGTCACACCGATGTCCTTGGCCAAAGAAAAGTCGGACATACCGTAGATAATCCCAAAGTTAACCGCCTTGGCATAGCGGCGCTGCAGGGGTGTGACCTCCTCCAGAGGCACACGGAATACCTGGGCGGCGGTGTAGGTATGGAAATCCGCACCGCTGCGGAATGCCTGCTGCATGGCCTTGTCATCGGCAATATGGGCCATGACACGGAGCTCGATCTGGCTGTAGTCCGCATCCACGAAGACCCAGTTGTCCTGAGGCACGAACATCTTGCGTACCTCACTGCCCAGGGGCGTTCTGACGGGGATATTCTGCAGATTGGGCTCGGTGGAGGACAGGCGGCCGGTAGCAGTGACCGTGTTCTGGAAGGTGGTGCGGATACGGCCGTCGGGGCAGATCTCCTTCTGTAGGCCGTCGGCATAGGTGCTCTTGAGCTTGGTGAGCATACGGTAGTCCATAATGGCCTCTACCACGGGATGTTGATCCTTCAGTTCTTCCAAGACCTCTGCATTGGTGGAGTAGCCGGTTTTGGTTTTCTTCACAGGAGGCAGATTCAGCTTCTCAAAAAGCAGTTCGCCCAGCTGACGGGTGGAATTGATATTGAATTCGCCGCCGTTGGCCTCAAAAATCAGCTTCTCGCAGTCGGCAATGCGCTGGGCCAGCATTTTCCCAAATTCCTCCAGGGCCTGCTGATCCACGCCAACACCGGCATGCTCCATCCGTGCCAGCACATAGCACAGAGGCAGCTCCACTTCAAAATAGAGCTTGTCACTCCCCTGCTCCTTCAGCTTGGGCAGGAAGCAGTCGTAGAGTGCATCCACAGAGGCGGCCTTGCTGGCCAGAACACCCTCGGGAAGGGTGTCGGTGGGAGGGGTGAAGTGCAGATAGGAAGTGCAGAGCTCCTCCAGCTCGTACTTGCCACGGGTGGCATCCAGCAGATAGGCCGCCACGGCTGTATCGAATACGAAGCCCTTGGCATCAATGCCTTTTTCCAATAAGGCACGGATCAGAGGCTTGGTATCGTGGGCCATTTTCTGCACTTTTTCGGAGAAAATTTCACGAAGAATGGGAATATAGTCGTCTTTCAGCTGCTTTTCGCAGTAATATGCCGCAAAATCATCCTGCACCACAGCCAAGAGACTCAGATCCTCGGAAATGGCAATGCAGACCGGATGTTTCTCAAAACGTTCGAGCAATTCTGCTGCCTGGGCTGCGGATTCCACCTGCACACCGGTACAAACGCCCACGCAGGTATCCTCTTCCTGCACTTCCTCCTCAAACTGCGCAGAGCGGAGGTGATAGCGGTCGATGAGCTTCTGGAACTCCAGACGGGTAAAGAGGTCATAGAGTTCTTTTGCTTTAGGGGCTTTGCGGAGGGCATCTTCCGGCTGGAACTCAATGGGGGCATTGCAGCGGATAGTGGCAAGATCATAGGAGAGATAGGCAGCGTCCTTGCCGTCGGTCAGTTTCTCAAAGAGCTTGCCCTTCATATTCTGGGGCGTGAGATTGGCATAGACTCCGTCCAGAGAGCCGTACTTCTTCAGCAGCTCCGTGGCGGTCTTTGGACCCACGCCTGCCACACCGGGAATATTATCGGAGCTGTCTCCCATGAGTGCTTTCAGGTCAATGAGCTTCAGCGGCTCCAGGCCGTATTCCTCTGCAAAGATCTCAGGAGTATAGTTGACAGAAACGGTCTGACCCTTTTGGGTGCGTACCAGCTTCACGGTCACATGGCGGTCAACCAATTGCAGGCTGTCACGGTCGCCGGTAAGCACCACACAATCCCAATCCGCCTCACCGCAGATCCGTGCCACGGTGCCGATCACATCGTCAGCCTCCCAGCCCCGGCACTCGTAGATAGGGATGTTCATAGCACGAAGCACATCCTTCATCACAGGCATCTGCATGGCCAGCTCTTCGGGCATACCGTGACGGGTGGCCTTGTAGCCATCGTACTTCTCATGGCGGAAGGTGGGGCCGTGGAGGTCAAAGGCCACGCAGATGGCATCGGGCTGCTCCTCATGCTCCGCACGCTGGAGGATATTCAAAAAACCGTAAATTCCGTTGGTAAACAGGCCATCCCGGGTGGTCAAAGCACGGATGCCGTAGAAAGCGCGGTTGATGACGCTGTTACCGTCTAAAATCAGTAATTTCATACTCTCTTCCACTTAGCACCCTGGGGGGTATCGATGATCTCGATGCCCTGTGCCTTCAGCTCGTCACGGATGCGGTCAGCCTCGGCCCAGTTTTTGGACTTCTTGGCCTCTGCACGGGCGGCAACCAGGGCATCGATCTCGGGATCGGACTCCCATTCCTCCTTGGGACGGGCGGCACGTACCTTATCGGCGGCGGCGATGAGATCCAGACCCAGTACATAGTCAAAATCAGCCAGCGCAGCCAGCTTGGTTGTACCGTTGGTCTTGGCCTTCAGCACATCATAGACGGCGGTAATGGCCAGAGAGGTGTTGAGGTCGCCGTTAAGAGCGTTTTCAAAGCGTGCCTTCAGCTGAGCCAGGGCAGCCTCGTCCACAGCGCCGTCCTGCTCCAGATCTGCGATCTTGGCGATGAGCTTATCATAGGTCACACGGGCATTATCCAGGTTTTCCCAGGAGAAGACCAGATTACGGCGGTAGTGGCTCTGGAGGCAGAAGAGACGGTAGACCAGAGGGTCATAGCCCTTCTGCTCCAAGAGAGAAACGGTCAGGAACTCGCCCTTGGACT
>JAZNVK010000114.1:0-4382 GCA_045592805.1 Faecousia sp. | reverse complement strand
GCTATGACTGTAGAAACCGTTACCCTCTATCCCGATCTCACTACCGATGCAGAGCGTATGCTCTTCAATCTGGCAGGCATTCAGTCCGTAGAGATGGGCAGCGAGCTGAGAGCTGTGCTGCACTTCTTCGATGCCGAGGGAAACGAGTACTACACCAACGTAGATACCTACTCCGTGCTGGCCTACGCTGAACTGTGCTTCGACTACTACGATCCTGCAACTGACGGCTATCTCTTCACCATGCTCATTGACTGCCTGAACTACGGTGCAGCCGCCCAGGTAGCCTTTGACCGCCGTGCAGATGAATTGGTCAGCGCAGGTCTGGAAGCCTACCAGCAGTATGCCACCACCGAGCTGTCCGCAGAGCTGACCGACGTTAGAACCTACGTGGATAACGACCGCAGCATCACTGCCGTTACCAAGATGGGCTTCTCCGTCACTTTCGCAGACAAGACCGAGATCAATGCCAAGCTGACTATTGCCGAAGGCTATACCAAATCTGACATCACCTCCGTCAAGGTTCTGAACGAAAACGGAGAAGAGGTTGCCGTCCTCACCCAGTTTACCGAGCTGGACGACGGCAGACTCCAGGTCACCTTCACCGGCGTGAAGTCCGTGAATATGCGTGATATGTACTACTTTGTCGCTTATGTAGGCGATCAGGTAGCCTCCCAGAATGTGGGATACAGCATCGAAGCCTATGCCAAGAGCAACATCGCCTCCACCGATGCCAACGCCGGCAACCTGGCCAGAGCCTGCATCTTCTACGGCGACAGCGCCAAGGTCTACTTTGACAGCCTGACTAAATAATTTCAAACCAACCCAACAAGCGCCGTGGGAATCCCTCCCACGGCGCTTTGCTGTATTTTACACAATGTAAAATTCTCGTGCATGATTTGTGAATTCTGTATTAATGCTAAAAATTATTCAGAATTTTCTAAGAAATTACTTGAAAAATATGAAAAATATGATATACTAACCACCAAGCGATTTAATGGTTTATCGCATTAAAACAACAAAGGAGAAAAGAGAATGAAAAAGAAGATCCAACGAGTCCTGTCTATGCTCTTGGCCCTTGCCATGATCTGTACGTTGCTTCCCGCCGTGTTTGCAGCCGGTTCTGAGGAAGACGTGCCCGTTCTGACTCCGGCAGAGTCCGGCACTCCGATCAGCCAGGAAGCAGAAGACATTATCGAGGCAGATATCTGGTCTGTAATTGATGCCTTCGAAGACGAAAACATCGTTGAAACCCGTGCTGACCCCGTCAGCGTTGAGGACTATGCAGCCCTTTCCAGGGAAATCGAGGAACTGGTTCTGGCTTCCGACACCTATGTAGAGGACTCCCTGATCCGTAATGGCGAAGACAACACCTTCTTCACCTGGGAAACCACCGAGGGCATTGTCTGTGGTTACTCTCCCGAGGTCCGTTATCGTACCCGCAACGTGGATACGGAGGATATGTCCGGAGAGAACATTACCACCAAGTCCTACGCCACCAAGGGCGGCTCTCCCACCAGCAAGAAGGTCTATCTGATCTCTCCCTACTACAATGATACCCAGTCTGCTGACTCCTCCTTCACCGACCAGTATAAGAACGAGGGTCAGAGCATTGCTTCCGGCATGGGCGGTACCTTCACCCAGTACGGCTATACCGCCGCTACCATTACCAACATTGCTACCGCAATGATGAACGGCGCAGTTGTTCTGTTCGACTCCCACGGCACCACCGACTACGATAACGGCAACGGCAACTATACTGCCCGTGCCAATACCTCCTACCTCTGCCTGAAGAGCGGCACCGGCATCACCTCTGCAGATATGGCCGCTGTCTCCGGTACATACGGCACTTATTACCATGCCTTTAACGGCGGCAGCGCCTACTGTGTCGACGGCACTGCTATCGCCAACCACATGACTTCCAATGCGCCCAGCAGCCTGCTGTGGATGGCAATCTGCCTTGGCATGGCTACCGATGGCCTGAATGCTCCCATGCGTGCCAAGGGAGTTGAGGTTGTTTACGGTTACTCCCAGTCCGTCACCTTCACCGGCGACTATAAGTACGAGGCTTCCTTCTGGGACAGCATGCTTGCAGGCAATACGGTTGCCCAGGCAATTTCCACCATGAAGTCCAAATACGGCAAGTGGGACCCCGCATACTCCAGCTATTCCCAGTCCCAGGCGGTTGCCAACTATGCCGCATTCCCCATTGTCGTATCCGATGAGGATACCTATCCCGGCCAGGGCAATGTAGACGCTGTACAGACCGTCTACTCCACCTACACCCTCTTCGGTGATGGCAGCGGCAGCGGTACTACCACCCCCACTGACTCCATTACCATCAGCTTCTCCTGCCCCAGCGGTGTCTCTGCCAGCGCCATTACCACTACCGCCGGCACTGCTTTCACCCTGCCCACCCCCAGCGGCACGCCCACGGCCAATGCCTATGACTATAGCTTCGCCGGCTGGGTCACCTCCACAGTCAGCGATACTACCACCGCTCCCACCATCTATGAGGCCGGTGCATCCGTGTCTGCCCAGAGCAGCCTGACCCTGTATGCTCTGTATACCTACACCTCCGGTGGCTCTACGTATTACACTACCAGCCTGCAGAGCGCCTCCACCAGCACCCCCATCACTATCAGCTTCTCCTGCCCCGCAGGCGTCTCTGCCAGCGCCATTACCACTAACGCCGGCACTGCTTTCACCCTGCCCACTCCCACCGGCACGCCTACGGCCAATGCCTATGACTATACCTTCGCAGGCTGGGTCACCTCTACCGTCAGCGACACTACCACTGCTCCCACCATTTATGAAGCCGGTGCATCCGTGTCTGCCCAGAGCAGCCTGACCCTGTATGCTCTGTATACCTACACCTCCGGTGGTTCTACGTATTATACTACCAGCCTGCAGAGCGCCTCCACCAGCACCCCCATCACTATCAGCTTCTCCTGCCCCGCAGGCGTCTCTGCCAGTGCCATCAATACCACCGCAGGCACCAGCTTCACCCTGCCCACGCCCACCGGCACTCCCACGGCCAATGCCTATGACTATACCTTTGCAGGCTGGGTCACCTCCACCGTCAGCGACACCACCACCGCCCCCACCATCTATGAGGCCGGTGCATCTGTCTATGCTGAAGAGAGCCTGACCCTCTATGCCCTGTATACCTACACCTCCGGCTCCAGCACTTACTACACCACGAACCTGAAGAATGCCTCCGGCGACTCCGGTGATTCCGGCGATACCGAAGAAAGCACCACGGTCTATCAGATTACCAGCTCCTCTCAGCTGGGTAATGACACCTACGTCTTCATGGCTGAGGCCACCGGCAGCTATTCCGAAAACGGCTATTATGCCCTGCTCACCGTAGAGGATGAGTCCTACTACTGCCTCAACTCCGTCGGCGCAGACTTTGATTCCGTGCCTGCCTCCCTGTCTGTGGGCAGCAGCCTGCTCTGGAATGTCACCTACTCCAACGGCGTTCTGACCATTCGGGATTCCGCAGGCAATTATCTCTGCGATACCTCAACTTCCTCTAACGCCAGACTTCAGCTCAGCACCACCTCCTGCACCTGGACTCCTACCTTCTATACCGATGGTTCTGTCTCCCTGAAGTCCCCCAACGGCTACTACCTCTCTCTCCGTGACGATCAGTCCACCATGGGCACCGACGGTAACCCCATGTTCCACGTCACCACCAGCCTCAGCACCGGCTCTGCCTACTTCTTCCTCTACCGCAAGACCCAGACCGATGCTGCCTGCAGCCATAGCAATACCTCTACCTCTACTGTCGATCCCACCTGCACCACCGCAGGCTCCACCACCGTGACCTGCGACGATTGCGGCGAGACCGTCAGCACCTCTACCATCGCAGCCACCGGCCATAACTACCAGTATTCCTCCACTGTGGCTCCCACTGCTACCGAACAGGGCTATGACATCTACGTCTGCGCCAACTGCGGTGCTGAGCAGTACCAGAACTACACCGATGCTACCGGCGAAACCTTCACCGTTACCTTCCTGGTTCCCGAAGGTGTCACTGCCATTGCAGATGTGGAATGCACCGAGCTGACTCTGCCCGTACCTCAGGGTACTCCCACCAATGCTCCTGCAGACTACAGCTTCCTGGGCTGGGTATCTGCGGCTGTGGATAACTCTGCAACCAAGCCCACCACCATCTACGATACCACCAGCACCTACACCCTTTCTTCCGACATCACCCTCTACGCCCTGTATACCTATGGCGGCGGCGAAACCACCCGTACCTTCACCCTCTATGATGGTACCAACACCATCTACATCGGTGACACGGTCATCATCGTTGCAGCCGCTTATGACTACGCCATGGGCAGCACCCAGAATACCAACAACCGTGCAGCCGT
>JAZNVK010000113.1:0-3968 GCA_045592805.1 Faecousia sp. | reverse complement strand
ACGAAAAGGATCACGGCAAGATCGTCTGGGTCATGGGACCGGCCTTCTCCTTTGATGCCGATGCCCGCAGAGCCATGTCTAAGCTCATTGAGAACGGCTATGTCCATGCCGTCCTGGCGGGCAATGCTCTGGCTACCCACGATTTGGAGGGGGCTTATCTCCGCACCGCCCTGGGCCAGGATATCTATACCCAGGAGTCCGTGCCCAACGGCCACTATAACCACCTGGATCTGATCAACCGTGTCCGTTACCACGGCAGCATCTCCAAGTTCATTGCCGAGGAGAAGATCGATAACGGCATTATTTACAGCTGCGAGAAATACGGCGTTCCCTATGTACTGGGCGGCTCCATTCGGGATGACGGCCCTCTGCCTCCGGTTTACGGGGATGTTTATAAGGCACAGGATGCCATGCGTAACGAGATCCGTGGCGCTACCACGGTCATCGCCATGGCCACCATGCTCCATACCATCGCCACGGGCAACATGACCCCCTCTTACCGTGTGCTGCCTGACGGCACGGTGCGGCAGGTCTATTTCTACTGCGTGGACGTGTCGGAGTTCGTGGTCAACAAGCTGGCAGACCGCGGCAGCCTCTCTGCCAAGGGCAT
Organism: Faecousia sp.; assembly: GCA_045592805.1. Taxonomy (GTDB): domain Bacteria; phylum Bacillota; class Clostridia; order Oscillospirales; family Oscillospiraceae; genus JAZOXB01. Next base: position 3,358 of record JAZNVK010000113.1, on the reverse strand, counting down.
CGTCACCAATGCCCAGGACTTCGTGGTCAATCTGCAGAAGGGCTTAGGGCTGTAAAAGAATTCAAACAGACGCTGCTTATTTGGCAGCGTCTGTTTTCTTTTTTGCATCCTTTTTGTTGAAAAATGTCTCCTTTAACTGGGCGACCAGGGGGGTGATGGCTTCTACGAGACCTGCCTTCTCCACGGCCTCCTGCGCCACATGGAGGATCTGTACCTTCCCTTCGCATACAGCCAGGAAGCTCAGGGGCGTACGGGTGACCTTGACACCCACACCGGTGGCAAGGGCATCGGGCTTCTTGGAGGTATTCAGATCTGCACCGCCGCCGGCAAAGCCGCAGGATACTTTGGATACGGGGATCACTGTTACATCACCGAAGACCATGGGATCTCCGGTTACCGATTGCTCCTTCGACAGCTGCATTGTGCGGTCAGCGGCAAATTCAAATACTCTTAAAAGCTCATTCATAGGATCGTAGCCTTTCTTCATTGTTTAGTTCTATTATAAATCAGTTACAGACTTTTTACAAGGGCATACCCTTTACTTTTTTTTATTTGTATGATATATTACAGAAAAATGAGAGGGGTGAGGCCGTGAAAATTCTGAAACAGCTCTGTTATCTGTTTCCTTCGAAGCAGCGCTGGAAATTTTTTGGCCTGTTTTTTCTGCAGCTGATTGAAACCTGTCTGGACTTTTTTGGCATTTCCCTGATCCTGCCCTTTGTGAATATCATTATCAATGCCGACAGCCTGAAGGACAGCTTCTGGTTTTCACTGGTAGAGGGACTTCTCGGCACGGCGGATACCCGTTCCGTGCTGCTGTTTATCACCCTGCTGCTCATTGGTATTTACCTGTTCAAGAATCTTTACAGCCTGTTTTTGATGAATCTGCGAATCCGTTTCATCAATACCAATATGGTCAAGATGAGCGTAAAGATGATCATCTGCTATATGCACAAGCCCTACACCTTCCACCTCCAGCGCAACACCGCCGAGATCATCCGCAATATCAACGGCGATGTCAACGGTGCCTTCGGCGTGATTTCCAATCTCTTTACTCTGATCGGTGATGTGCTGATCGTGGTTGCTTTGGCGATCTATCTTTTTGCGGTGGATGTGGCACTGACCATGGGCATTTTGGCTGCCCTGGCAGTTTGCTCCGGGGTCTATTTTCTGGTGGTACGGAGTAGGGTGCGCCAGACCGGCAAGGAAAGCCGTGAGATCGCTGCCAGACGCTATAAAGCGGTGCAGCAGGCTCTGGGCGGCATCAAGGAAGTCAAGGTCATGGGCAAGGAGTCGTACTTCTCCAAGGAGTTCCGTGATGTGGGCGTAGAGTCAGTAAGGATCACCCGCCGCTATAAGCTCATCAGCGCCATTCCCGGCAGACTCCTGGAGACCCTCTGCATGGGTACAATTCTGGGGGTCCTGGCGGTGAAAATCGTCACCGGCGCGGATCTGGCCTCTGTGGTGCCGGGGCTGTCTGCCTTTGCGGTGGCTGCCATTCGTCTGATGCCCAAGGCAAACGGCATCAACGGTTGCATTAATAATATTACCTACCATCTGCCCTCTCTGGAGGCACTGTGCAAGGATCTGAAGGAATCCGAGGAAGAGGAAGCCGCTCGCCTGGCTGAGCTGGAACGGAAGCGCAGGGAGCGCCATAAGGTCTCCTACGGTCAGGAGAAGGATATTATTGTTCGGGATTTGACCTTTACCTATCCCAATAAGACAGAACCCGTTCTGTCCAATGTAAACCTTACCATCGGTCACGGTCAGACCGTGGGAATTATCGGCACTACCGGCGCGGGTAAGACCACCCTTGTGGATCTGATTCTGGGACTTCTGCATCCGGACTCCGGCAGTATCTCCTACGGTGAAAAGGATATTCAGCTGGACTACAGGGCCTGGCTGAACCATATCGGCTACATTCCCCAGAATATCTATCTGGTAGACGATACCATCCGTCGGAATATTGCCATGGGTGTGGAGGATGCAGCCATTGACGAGAAAGCCATCTGGCGTTCTCTGGAGGATGCGCAGCTGGCAGATTTTGTCCGGTCTCTGGAGGACGGTCTGGATACCGTCATCGGTGAGCGGGGTGTACGGCTCTCCGGCGGCCAACGCCAGCGCATCGGCATTGCCAGAGCTCTGTACTATGACCCCGAGATCCTCTTCTTTGACGAGGCAACCTCCTCTCTGGATAACGAGACCGAGGCGGCGCTGATGGAATCTGTCAACAAGCTGGGCAACCAGAAGACTATGATCATCGTAGCCCACCGTTTGACCACACTGCGTGATTGCGACAGGATATTTAAGGTCGAGGACGGAAACGTCACAGAAACGGAGCTGGAGCTGTAATGGAGTATTGTATCAGCGGCTACTGCCGCCAAACGGATGCCGCACGCACGGTTTTTTACGAGCCGGAGGAGGGCGCGGATTGCGCCTGGCCGGGCTGCATTTACGCCGCCGATTGTCCCATTGCCCGGGAAATTGGTCAGATCGACAAGGAAAACGGAGGCTGAGGCCTCCGTTTTTGTCGGGATTGGAAAAAACTGCGGGGAGAGAAATTTTTTTCAAAAATTTTTCGTCGAAATCATTAAAAATCATTGACTTTTTTCGTCAATTCTGCTATAATTCGAAATTGCGTGAGCAGATTTTCGGCAACGCACGGAGGTGTGAAAATTGCTTGAAGAGCTAAGCGCCACCAATAAGATCGTCGGCATCAAGCAGCTGCGCAGAGCACTGGCTGAGGGCCGGGTGAAGAAGGTCTTTATTGCCCGTGACGCAGATCCTATGCTGACCGAACCTGTGCTTGCACAGTGTGAGCAGCAGCAGATCGCGGTAGAATCCGTACCTACCATGAAGCAGCTGGGCGAAGCCTGCTGCATTTCCGTCGATGCGGCAGCAGCCGCCATCGTGTAAAATTTGTATCCAACGGAATATTTTAGGATATTTCGGGATAATATAATCGCTGAAAAGCAAGAATATCAAAAGAAAGGAGAAACACATGCCTACTTTTAATCAGTTGGTCAGAAAGGGCAGAGAGCAGGTCACTTACAAGTCCACGGCTCCCGCACTGCAGAAGGGTCTGAACACCCTGAAGAACCGCGCCACCGATCTTTCTTCTCCCCAGAAGAGAGGCGTCTGCACCGCAGTTCGTACCACCACCCCCAAGAAGCCTAACTCCGCACTTCGTAAGATCGCCCGTGTTCGCCTGGCGAACGGCTACGAGGTTTCCGCCTACATCCCCGGTGTCGGCCACAACCTGCAGGAGCACTCCGTCGTTCTGATTCGTGGCGGCCGTGTTAAGGACCTTCCCGGTGTCCGTTACCACATCATCCGTGGTACCCTCGATACTCAGGGT
>JAZNVK010000112.1:0-7883 GCA_045592805.1 Faecousia sp. | reverse complement strand
GGGCTATGCCCGACGTGGGAATCCGTTCCCTAAATGTTTCGATTATATGGGAATTTGGTATAAAACGGAGGGTTTTAAGGATACGGATTGCCACGGCCACAAGTGGCCTCGCAATGACATTGCGTAATATGTTTTCTCTCTCATAGTATGAAATTATTCCTAATACTGGAGGCTTTGGCTACGACAAACTGTTCGATAAATTTCTGTTTGACTTACTGCGAACGGGGATTTATTATTATCCTTAATGGACATTTTTAAGTTCCTTTGTGCTAAATACGCGTGGTTTACATAATTATATTATGGTAAATCGCAGAGCTGTTGGGGTTGCGTGCTTATCGGCAGTGCCACGGGCGATTGGTAATCGCCCCTACGGAGTTGGTTGGCAGTGCGGTGGGTGATCGGCGGGGTTTGATGATTTGACCCTTCGGGTCATGAATTGACGCTTTGCGTCATGATTTCTCGCTGCGCTCCATGATTTGAATTGCCCGATCCTGCTGCGCAAACCATAACTCATGCCGAAGGCAATTCATGGCGAAGCCAATTCATGCAGCGCAAGCTGCAATTCATGCCCGTCAGGGCAAATCATGCCGAAGGCAATTCATGGGGCTTTCGCCCCCAATTCATGCCCGTCAGGGCAATTCATGCGCCCCAAGGCGCAATTCATGGGGCATTTGCCCCCAATTCTCCAATTGCGCAAAAAAATGCCCGAAGGAGCGGTTTTCGCTTCTTCGGGCAGGTTTTTTATTCTGTTTTTTAGGAATCCAGGGTTTCGGAGAGCTCCAGGCCGGGGTTTCTGCGGAGGGTGAAATCAATGGCCCAGTAGCTGGAGAAGACCAGCAGCTTGTGGCCACGGTAGTCCTCCAGCAACTCTACATCGGAGCTGAGGTTCAGATCCTTCTCGTCCACGGGGCTCTTGGTGATGAAGCGCAGGACTTCATAGGGCAGACCCTCCATGCGCAGCTCCACGCCGTACTCGCTCAGCATCCGGTGGCGGAACACGTCGAACTGCAGGGTGCCGACGACACCCACAATGACCTCCTCCATACCGGTATTAGGCACCTTGAAGATCTGGATGGCGCCCTCCTGGGCGATCTGTTCCGTTCCCTTGATGAACTGCTTGCGCTTCATGGTGTCCTTGGGGCTGACACGGCTGAAATGCTCCGGGGCGAAGGTGGGGATACCGGCGAACTTAAACTTCTTGCCGGGGACACAGATGGTATCGCCAATGGAGAAAATGCCGGGATCGAAGACACCGATAATGTCGCCGGCATAGGCTTCGTCCACGATCTCACGCTCCTGGGCCATAAGCTGCTGGGGCTGGGAGAGGCGCATTTTCTTATTGCCCTGGACGTGGTAAAGCTCCGCGGCACGCTCGAATTTGCCGGAGCAGATGCGCATAAAGGCAAGGCGGTCACGGTGGGCTTTGTTCATATTTGCCTGGATTTTGAAGACAAAGGCAGAAAAATCAGGGCAGAAAGTATCGATTTCTCCACAATCAGCGGTACGTGCCAGAGGGGCGGGGGTCATCTCCAGGAAGTACTCCAGGAAGGGCTCTACGCCGAAATTGGTCAGGGCAGAGCCGAAGAATACGGGGCTTAAAGTACCGGCACGAACCTCGTCCATGTCGAAGTCACGGCCCGCGCCCAGCAGCTCCACATCCTCACGGAGCTGGGCGGCACGGCGCTCACCAATGCGCTCGTCTACCAGACTGTCTTCTAAGGCAACATCCAGCCGCTCCGCGCGGTTCTTGCCGGAGACACCGGAGAAGAAGTTGATCCGGCTCTTCTGCCGGTCATAGACACCCTGGAACTCCTTGCCGCAGCCGATGGGCCAGTTGACGGCGTAGGTCTCGATGCCCAGCTCCCGTTCCACCTCGTCCAGGAGGTCAAAGGGATCCTTGGCTTCCCGGTCCATCTTGTTGACGAAGGTGAAAATGGGAATATGCCGCATGGCACAGACCTTGAACAGCTTCCGGGTCTGCGCCGCCACGCCCTTGCTGCCGTCAATGACCATGACGGCGGAGTCGGCGGCCATAAGGGTACGGTAGGTGTCCTCGGAGAAGTCCTGGTGGCCGGGGGTGTCCAGAATGTTGATGCAGAAGCCCTTATACTGGAACTGCATGACTGATGAGGTGACAGAAATACCACGCTGCTTCTCGATCTCCATCCAGTCGGAGACCGCTGCACGGGCATTTTTCTTACCCTTGACCGCACCGGCCTGGGCGATGGCACCGCCGTAGAGCAGGAATTTTTCCGTTAAAGTGGTTTTACCGGCGTCGGGGTGGGAGATGATGGCAAAGGTGCGCCGGCGGTTGATTTCTTGTTGTAAGCTTGACATATTATTCCTCCTGATGATCTTTTCTCCGAGAAAAGAGCAGACTAAGGAGGACTGAGCGGCCTTCTCATAGGGCTTCCTCCAAAGATCGTCATAAGTATGAGTATGATACCACAATTTGCCTGTAAATACAAGGAGTTTCCGTAAAATCGGTTGCAATTCTTGCCGCCCCTTGCTATAATGGAACTAATGCAAAAAAGGAGGTCTTTTCTATATGAAGCTCTTTCGATTTTTCCTGACCGAAGCCGCTGAAGGTACAGAAGCCACCGGCAGCCCTCTGGGCGGCATGGTGGACATGATGGATCTGCTGCTGGTGGTCATGCTTCTGGGCTTTGGCGTGGTTGCCCTGTACAACGTGATCCGCCTGCACCGTGAGCAGATGCTGTTCCCCAGCAAGATCCTCTACCCCGGCGACTGCAAGCCCGAGGAATGTGCCGATCCCGGCGGCTTCATTGACTATATCACCCCCCGTCTTGCCATCCTGAGCATCGCCTTTATTCTCATGGGTGTGCTGGCCATTCTGCTGCTGTATGTCTTCCCCCTCAACATAACCTGGATGGAGCTTGCCTCCGTGGTGCTGCCCGTGGGCGGTCTGATCTGGTACGTGATCTGCCAGCGCAAGGCGGCAAAGCTCTTCTGGTAAGGCCATGAAGATCGTTATTTTAGACGGTTTTGCCTCCAATCCCGGCGACCTGAGCTGGGAGGAGATCGCCGCCCAGGGGGAGCTGACGGTCTATGAGCGCAGCACCGCTCAGGAGGCGGCGGAGCGCATCGGGGATGCGGAGATCGTGTTTCTCAATAAGACCCCCATCAGCGCCGAGACCCTGGCAAAATGCCCCAATGTGAAAATGATCGGTATTCTTGCCACGGGCTATAATATTGTGGACACCGCCGCCTGCAAGGCACGGGGCATTCCGGTCTGCAACGTCCCCGGCTACTCCACCATGGCCGTGGCGCAGATGACCTTTGCCCTGCTGCTGGAGATGTGCCAGCAGGTGGGACAGCACAGCCGTGCGGTTTTTGCGGGTCAGTGGCAGAACAATGCGGATTTCTGCTTCTGGAACACGCCTCTGACGGAGCTGGCAGGCAAGACCTTCGGCATCGTGGGCTACGGAGCCATCGGAAAGGCCGTGGGTGAGATCGCCAAAGCCTTCGGCATGGAGCTGCTGGTCACCGCGCGACGGGAGAAAGAGGGACATGTGAGCCTGGAGGAGCTGCTGCGCCGCAGCGATATTATCTCCCTCCATTGCCCACAGACGGCAGACAATCTGAAGATGATCAACGCCGAGACCCTTGCCATGATGAAGCCCGGCGCGATCCTGCTGAACACCGCCCGTGGCGGTCTCATTGACGAGGAAGCGGTGGCAGAGGCACTGAAGTGCGGTCATCTGGCCTGGTACGGCGCGGATGTGGTGAGCCGGGAGCCCATTACGGCGGATAATCCCCTGCTCAGCGCTCCCAACTGCTTCCTCAGCCCCCACATCGCCTGGGCGCCCACCCAGACCCGTCAGCGTCTGCACCAAATCGCCGCAGAAAACCTGCGGGCCTTCCTGGCAGGCAAGCCCCAAAACGTGGTCAATCCCTGAAAATAACAAAAAAGCATCGACACCGGCGGCAAGCGCTTCGGTCGATGCTTTTTTTAATTATTTCAGGGGGACTTCCTCTGCCGGTCCGGTGAGGTAGAGGTGGATGCTCCCATCCTCCCCCGGCTCCACGTCCACGTAGAGAGTGCCGCCCTCGCAGTCCACACGGGTGTTTTTGCCGCTGACCTTGCCCAAAAGGGTCAATGCCAGCACCGTGGCACCGGTGCCGGTACCGCAGGCCAGGGTGAAATCCTCCACCCCCCGTTCAAAGGTCAGCAGCTCCAGGGCATTTTCCCCTTTCAGGCGGTAGAGATTCACATTGGCACCCCTGGGGAAACGGGGATCATGGCGCAGCTTACGGGCAAATTCCCGTAAGGCATCCCGATCCAAAGCCTCGGGACGGGGCAGCACGGCGTGGGGGTGGCCGGGGATGCCCAGCTCAATATAGCTCAGAGTCTCCGAGGTATCCATGCAGCTGGGGCTGTTGAGGCGAATACGGTAGAGGGTCTCCGACAGGCGCTGACCTGTGACGATCCCCGAGGGTGTTTCAATGACCTGGGTCTCGCCGGAAATGCCCATCTCGTAGCAGAAGCGGCACAGGCAACGGGCGCCGTTGCCGCACATCTCCGCCCCGGAGCCGTCGGAGTTGTAAAACAGCATCCGACAGTCTGCCACGGCGCTTTTACGCAGTACCATCAGCCCGTCGGCACCGTAGGAGCTTCCACGGTGGCAGTAGCGCAGCGCCAGCTCCGGCAGGGTGGCATCCTCCAGCGCGGCCTCAAAATCCGGAATCAGGATAAAGTCATTGCCTGCGCCCACATACTTATATATTTCCATCACAGACCCACTCTTTCCAGCACGAATTGCCCCATCTGCTCCTTGGCGATGCAGTGGCGGTGGAGCTCCGGCTTCCGCTCCAGGGTGGCAAGACCGTGGGGAATGGGGACGCCGCTGATCTCATGGAGGCGGTACATGGTCTGAAATTCGTCCTCGTCGGGAGCCTCCCCAATGGCAGAGAGCACGGCAGCGGGGAATTTATAGGGAGAAGCGGTGGAGAGCACCACCACAGGTGCCTCTGCACGGGTCTCGTCAGCCACCTTCCATGCCACGGCGGTATGGGTGTCCATGAGATAGCCGTGGTTCTTCCAGACCCGACCGATGGCAGCCTTGGTCTCCTCCTCACTGCAGCAGCCCCAGGCGAAGTCCGCCTGCAGCTTAGACAGCAGCGCCCTGGATACGGTGTAAACGCCCTTCTCCTTCAGATCCTGCATATATCCGGCCACCTCAGCCTCGTCACGGCAGAGCAGCCACAGCAGCCGCTCCAGGTTGCTGGACACCAGAATGTCCATGGAGGGGGAGATGGTGCGGTAGAAGGGGCGGCGGCGGTCATAGGTGCCGGTGGCGAGGAAATCCGTCAGCACGTCATTCTGATTGGAGGCGCAGACCAGACGGCCCACGGGCAGACCCATCTCCTTGGCGAAATAGCCCGCCAAAATGTCACCGAAGTTCCCCGTCGGCACTACGAAATCCACCTTATCCCCCAATTGGATGCGCCCCAGCTTCAGCAGATCGCTGTATGCCTTGAAATAATAGACCACCTGGGGGGCAAGCCGGCCGATGTTGATGGAGTTGGCCGAGGACAGGCGGACACCGCAATCCGGAGCAATGCCCTGTGAGAAGATCTCCTTGACACCGGTCTGGGTGTCGTCGAAATTGCCCTCCACGGCGCAGACGCAGACATTGCCGCCCTCCTGGGAGACCATCTGCTTCCTCTGAACCGCAGACACGCCGCCGGCAGGATAGAAGACAATGATCCCCGTCCCCGGCACATCCCGGAAGCCTGCCAGGGCAGCCTTGCCGGTATCGCCGGAGGTGGCGGTGAGGATCATGATCTGATCTGTGACCCCCTCCTGCTCCCGCGCGGCAGTAATCAGTCGGGGCAGCATAGACAGCGCCACATCCTTAAAGGCAGAGGTGGGACCGCGGAACAGCTCCAGCACATAGCGATCCCCCACGGGAACCAGGGGCGTCAGCTCATCGGTCTCAAACTTGCCCTCATAGGCCGCCTGCACCAGCTGATCCATGTCACGGAAATCCGGCAGCAGGAAGCCCAGGATCTTCGCCGCCATTTGGAAAGTAGTCAGGGACAGCGTACCCTGCCAGTCGAAATGATCCAGCTCGGCGGTAACATAGAGCCCTCCGTCGGGGGCAAGACCCTGCAAAACCGCCTGGGTTGCCCTTGCTTTCAGATTTTTATTTCGCGTGCTTTGATATTCCATAAAAAATCACCCGTCTTTTTTCTTGCGTTTTTTCTTTTCTTATGATATACTGTTTTCCAGAAAAATGCAAGTGTTTTTCTTGGAAAGACACTTGCCCACGGAGGAGCGTACGGTTATGATGAACAAAGAGCCTATGAAAATCGCCCTGTTAGGACTCGGCACGGTCGGCTACGGCGTCTATGAGTTTATCCGCAATCGGAAGGATATGGTCGTGGCCTGCGCCATGAGTCTGGTGGTTCCCGAGGGCGTGACCTGTCCCATCGTGAAGGACATCAAGGAAATCTGGGCAGATGACTCCATCGACACGGTGGTGGAGGTCATCGGCGGTCTGCACCCGGCCTACGAGTGGGTAAAGGGCTCTCTGGAGGCGGGCAAGAACGTGATCACCGCCAACAAGCTGCTCATCGCCGCCCATTACAAGGAGCTGGTTTCCCTGGCCAAAGAGAAGGGCGTTGCCCTGCGCTGCACTGCTGCAGCCGGCGGCGGCATTCCCTGGCTCACCAGCCTGAAGCGCTGCGCCGAGCAGGAGCCTGTGATCCGCATCAGCGGCATCATGAACGGCACTACCAATTTTATCCTGGACACCATGCACACCACCGGCGGCAGCTTTGACAGCGCCCTGGCGGAGGCACAGCGGCTGGGCTACGCCGAGTTCGACCCCACCGACGACCTCAACGGCGCCGACATCCGCCGCAAGCTGGTGATCTCCTCCAATATCGGCTACGGCTGCATCATTGATGAGAAGGAGGTAGCCACGGAAGGCATTGAGCACATCACCGGCGAGGACATCGCTGCCTTCCGCTCTATGGGCAGAGTCTGCAAGCTCATTGCCGCCTCCCGCAAGCTGGATCATTCTGTGGCGGCCTATATCGAGCCTGCCCTGGTGCCGCCCTCCATGCCTGAGTCTGCCATTCCCACCAATTATAACCTGATCTCCCTCACCGGCGAGCACATCGGCAAGCAGAGTTTCTACGGTCAGGGCGCAGGTCGCTATCCCACCGCATATAATGTTCTGCAGGACTGCGTTGACGTGAGTCAGGGCATCCGTGGCTTCTACACCGACCGCCTGGAGGAGGCCCATGTGGACAATTCCACGGTCTACCGCCACTATTATGTCCGCACCAAGGGCGACGACAGCTGGCTGAAGGCTCGTACCGAGCAGATTCTGCCCTGCGGTGTCATCACCGAGGCGGTGTCCGTCAGTGAGATCCACGCCTGGGCAAAGCAGCGCCGTGAAACCGACCCCGGCTGCTTCATCGCCTCCCTGAGGTAAGGCAGCTTGCGCTGCATGATTTGGCTGCGCCATGAATTGCCTTCGGCATGATTTGCAGCTTGCGCTGCATGAATTGCGCTGCGGCGCATCGGATGGCAATTCAATTCATGGAGCGCAGCGAGAAATCATGCTGCGAAGCAGCAATTCATGACCCGTAGGGTCAAATTTTCCAAGCCCGTCAAACAGAAATTTGCCAAACAGTTGGATGCACCCAAAGCCACCCGTATCGGGAGGATTTTCAGGCCATGAATCAGGTATCAAATACGCAATGTCATTGCGAGGCCACCTGTGGCCGTGGCAATCCGTATCCTTAAAACCCTCCGTTTTATACCAAATTCCCATATAATCGAAACATTTAGGGGAACGGATTCCCACGTCGGGCTTACGCCCTCCTCGGAATGACATGGCTTTTCG
>JAZNVK010000111.1:0-12504 GCA_045592805.1 Faecousia sp. | reverse complement strand
TACCCCATGGGCGGCGGCGAGAAGACCGTGGAAACCGTTACCCTCTATCCCGACCTGACTACCGATGCAGAGCGTATGCTCTTCAATCTGGCAGGCATCCAGTCCGTGGAAATGGGCAGCGAGCTGAGAGCTGTGCTCCACTTCTTCGATGAGAGCGGCAACGAGTACTACACCACCGTAGATACTTACTCCGTGCTGGCCTATGCTGAACTGTGCTTCGACTACTACAGCCCCGAAACCGACGGCTATCTCTTCACCATGCTCATCGATTGCATGAACTACGGTGCAGCCGCTCAGGTGGCCTTCGACCGCCGTGCAAATGAGCCGGTCAATGCCGGTCTGGAAGCCTACCAGCAGTACGCCTCCACCGAGCTGTCCGCCGAACTGACTGATGTGAGAACTTACGTGGATAACGACCGCAGTATCACCGCCGTTACCGCCATGGGCTTCACCGTCACCTTTGCAGACAAGACCGAGATCAACGCCAAGCTGACCATCGCTGAAGGCTACACCAAGGCAGACATCACCTCCGTCAAGGTTCTCAACGAAATCGGCGAGGAAGTTGCAGTTCTTACCGAGTTCACTGAGCTGGACGACGGCAGACTCCAGGTCACCTTCACCGGTGTCAAGTCCGTGAACATGCGTGACATGTATTACTTCGTAGCCTACGTAGGCGAAGAAGCAGCCTCCCAGAACGTCGGCTACAGCATCGAAGCCTATGCCAAGAGCAACATCGCCTCCACCGATGCCAACGCCGCCAACCTGGCCAGAGCCTGCATCTACTACGGTGACTCCGCCAAGGCCTACTTCGACAGATACAAATAATCCAAACCAATCAAATACCGCAACACAAACAAGCAGTGCCGTGAGGGCTTCAAAGCCCTCACGGCACTTTTTATATAAAAAATGTAGGTTGCTTGCAGGAACTCATCTGGCGATTGAGCATATAAAAAAGTTTTTCATCAAAGGTTTGCTTTTGGATAAACAATTTTGTTGTTTGGATTCTCATAACCCATTCGCAGCTAAATGGAACGAATATTCATCTTGCGGTAGTCGTTGGGGGATACACCCATCTGTTCCCTGAACTGCCGGTAAAACAGAGTATCATTATCGTAGCCAACTTTTTTGGAAATCTCCTTGATAGGGTCTTGTGTGGTGATTAGAAGATAACAACTGAGTTTGATCCTGGAGCGGATCACATCACTGATAAAGGTTAATCCGAAATACTGCTTATATAGATAGTAGAACCTGGATTCGCTGAGATTAACAAAGCTGGAAGCCTTTTGAATGGTCCAATTTTTGGAGGGATCATCGGAGATGAGGGTGCGCAGACGGCGGAGCTTCTGATTTAACTGGCCCTTGGGGGATAGGGACTCAGCATCACTGCGCATTCGCAGGAGGATCTCCTCTGTGGCAATGCCCGGGTCAGTATAGCGCAGGCTGAACTTCCTGACGTTGATGCCCAGAGGATTGCGATAGATGAACAGACGCATTTCAGAGGATTCGGCCACCTTAGGGGAAAGCTGATCTTCCGGAACGGTATAGCGATGCAGCACGGTTCCTGTGGTGAGCTCACTGATCACCCAGCTATAGCAGCGGCTGGGAGAATCATAATGATATTCCATACGAACCCTTCGAATGGGGAAGGACAGTGGAGCGGACATCTTAAAAATTCTTTCTTTCCACACACCGTTGTGACAGAAATGGCAGGATAGTCCCAGAATATAGCTGTCTGTATCCTGCCGCAGCGCCTGGCACTCCAGAATCAGTTGGTGCGCCCGGTTGTCATAGGAGGCACGCTTCGTTCCGTTGGACAGGAGCAGGTAAAGATCATCTGCCCAATCGCCGATATCTGCCACGGCAATGGAGGATAATTCGGTCTCCAGGGTCAGATCAAAGCTGCGACGGTGATCGATCAGTGTGTCGCAGGAGAGAAAATCGCCGTCCGGGTCGCCGCTGGAGATACTGTAAAGGAGCATTTGCCCCAGCAGAGTTGCCTTTTCACTCCGATACTTATCCGCAGAGAAATGAATGTCGTAGATGGCACGGACACGGGTGCTGAGCTCTGCCAGGTGGGCAGGACAGGTGAATGTTTCCGGCAGGGGAAGGGTATCGAGCATTTTCAGCTCTGCATCCTCTGGAGAAAACTCCAGGAGATCGTAGAGAAGGACACTTTCCTCCCGTGTAACAGTAAAGCTTTGGCCGGGATAAAGGAAGATCTGACCGCCGTTCTGGGCGATCACATCTGTCTGCCAGTGAACACGGACGGCATTTCTGCAGACGATATAGAGATAGCAGGCCTGGCTTCCGAAGGTTATGCTGTTCTCGTGGCTGATTTTACCGTATTCTACTTGATGTACGACCATAAACAGTTCCTCCTGTGAAACAGTAGAATAGTGCATACAAACAGGAGTATATCAGATTGAAATAAAAAAATCAAGGTGATAAGATAAAAATGTGCTTATTCCGGACAAATGCACTGAAAGCCATACAAAGGAAAGAATAGGAGGAACTGATATGCGAAAAAGAATCACAAGTATCCTGCTCTGTGCGGCACTTCTTTTGGGCATTTTGCCTGTGGGTGTTGTTGCTGCGGGGGCAGAAACGGTCTGTACAGACTGGGTTCTGGGAGAAAACTGGTCTTATGACCCTGCTACAGGAACTCTTGCACAGACCGCTGTCACGGGTACGTGGAACACCTGGACTCAATCCTTCTCCACGGAGAATTGCTTTGAGATCTCCACGGATATCCACTATACCACCACGATCACCGCAGAAAATTACCCCGGCGACATCCCAGCCATTTTTATCCGTGACTATGTGACGGGGAATTATCTGGTCTTAGGTGCCCGTACCTGGCAGGCGGCAAGCGGCCAGTACTACCTCTATACCACTGCTCAGCTTTGGAACGCATCCACGGCCTCCTGGTCTGCTGAGTAGTCCAACTGGTCGCCCGTGTCCGCAACGCCCTATACAGATGCCGTCTTCACTGTCCGCTATGATAAGGTGTCGGAAACCTTCTACTGGGAAACCGAGGACAAGGCCACAGGCGCAGTGCTCTCCGCTAACTCCGGTGGCAGCGATTTCCTCCCCGAAGACTTCCTGACCAGCACTACCCTAAATCTAATGCTGGGCAGCTCTAATGTGGGCATGGTATCTTACTCTAACATCCGCTATGTCAACCACGGTGATCGTCTGACGTTGCCTGTCAGCTTCAGCGGCACGGATTGGATTGTATCTTCCACTGTGATTAACAATACGCAGAGCTATACCTTCAGCTTTGATGCCAAGCTGCCTCTCATCGAATCCGTGACCGCAGCTGACACCTGGGCAGATAATCTGCAGCTGGTTATCCGTAACGGTATAGCTGATGATTATATTCTTATCCAGCTCCAGACCTACTGCAACGGCGGTGGCGGCTACCAAATTGCGCCCTCTGCCATGGTTTGGGATGGCTCTGCAACCTCCTGGTCTGACCGGGACTTCCTTTGGTCGGATTCCTTCAGTCAGCCCATCAGTGATGTCCATATGGATATTGCCTATGATGCCCTTACGGGCACATTCAGCTGGACGCTGCTGGACAATGCCACCGGCAAGGTGCTCAACAACCACAGCTTCCCAGCCTCCCGTATTACTGAGGAACTGAAGACCGGCACTGCCTGTGAGCTGAAGTTCTACCGCAACCCTATGGATATCACCGTCAGCAATGCCACGCTTAGCTATCGGGAGAACAAGGCTGTAGAGGGAATCCTCTGCACTGATTGGGTTATGGGAGAAAACTGGCAGTATAATCTTGCCCAGCATACCCTGTTCCAGACCGGCATTACGGGAACCTGGAACACCTGGACCCGATCTTTCTCCACGGAGAACTCCTTTGAACTCTCTACGGACATTCACTACACTACCGATATTGCCGCAGAGAACTGCCCCGGCGATATCCCTGCTATTTTTGTCCGCGACTATGTGACGGGGAACTATCTGGTCTTAGGCGCCCGTACCTGGCAGGCGGCAAGCGGTCAGTATTACCTCTATACTACTGCCCAGCTTTGGAACGCAGCTACGGCCTCCTGGTCTGCTGAGAAGTCCAACTGGTCGCCTGTGTCCGCAACGCCCTATACAGATTCTGTATTTACTGTCCGCTATGATAAGGCGTCGAAAACCTTCTCCTGGGAAACTGTGGACAAGGCCACAGGCGCAGTGCTTTCTACCAACTCCGGCGGCAGCGATTTCCTCCCCGAGGACTTCCTGAACAGTACCACTCTGAATCTGATGTTGGGCAACTCCAACACAGGTATGGTGGAGTATTCCAATATGCGCTATGTGGAACTTGAGGCGGATGCGCCTGCAGATCCCGATGCGCTGAGCTTTACGGGCGATGGGGACTGGCTGACGGCAGATAAGACCGTAGATCACAGCAAGAGCTTTGTTGTGGAGTACGATGTTGCCTATGCCCTGGTCAATACGGTAGCTCCCGGTAACTGGGCGGATGATATTTCTCTGCATATTGCAAATAACGATGACACCCATAAGGTTATTTTCCAGACCCAGGCTGCCCGTGGCGGTGAAACATCCTACAATTTGGGCATTTCCAGCACCTCCATTTTAGACGGTTTAGCTTCAGAGCGCAGCTGGTTTGATGCCGGCTGGTCGACGACGCCCGATGGGCTGAATTATATCCATCTGAAGTACAGCTATGACGCAACTACCCGTGTCTATAGCTGGATAATTACGGATAACCGCAGCGGCAATGAGCTGCACCGTGCCAGCCTGCCTGCGGATCGTGTTTCCGATGCTATGGTAGCAAATACGGCGATGAATATCCGCATTTTCCGCAATCCTTTGGGAATTGAAGTGAGCAATGCCAAGTTGTACTATGTGGCAGATTCAGAGCCGGAGCAGGTGAATGACAGCATTTTCATTGAGGGCGGCGATCTGCCTTTCTCTGTGACCTCTATTTCTGTGGAGGGCACAGCGCACGTGCAGAATCTGGATGCCAAAACCTGGAGCTATGGCAAGCAGCTGTTCTACGTTGCACAGGCTGCAGGTGAAACAGCGGTGTTCAGCTTTAATGTGGCCAAGGCTGCTGAGTATACGCTTCTCTTACGCAATACCAAGGCAAGTGACTATGGTCAGTATGCGCTGTATGTGGACGATGTGCTTCTCAAGGAGATCGATGGCTATTGTGCAACTGTGGCAATGGAAACCGTCGATTGCGGCAAGGTAAATCTGAGTGCCGGTACGCACAGCCTGAAGATTGTGATCACCGGAAAGAGTGCCTCCTCGGCAGGTTACTACATTGGTATTGACCATATTGAGCTTTTGGCAGGGGAGGCGGTGAGCTATCCCCGTACCAGCAGCAAGTGGACACTGAATACCGATTGGGCAGTGGACGAGGGTGACAGCAGTTTGATTTTGACCAAGCCCTCCTCTGCTCCGCTGAATACCTGGAATCAGGTGCTCAATGTCAGCGAGGGCATCGACTTGAGTACCACCTGGAATATTGACGGCGAGATCAGCGGCAATAACGACTGGGGTGGCATTGCCCAGTTCCTCCTTCGGGATCCTGTAAGCGGTGACTACCTGGCAATGCGCTTCTACCGCTACCGCAACGGTGAGGGTAAGTATCAGGTCTATTCCAATATCAATATGTGGGACGAGAGTGCCGCCAACTGGACAAATATTCTCTCGGATGTGTGGGGGACTAAGGCAGACGGTTCGGTCCTCTCGGAACTGAAGCTGAACATCCGTCATGCCAAGGGTTCCGACTATCTGACTGTGACGGTCAGTGACGCTGTGGAAACTCTGCTTACAGCCACGGTGAATGCCGCATCCTTTACAGACAGCGCCCAGGGTGCAGATTTTATCTCCAATATTCTCAATAACACGGCGGTGACGCTTATGGTAGACGCAGGCTATGAAAATGACCATACCTTCCGTTTGAGCAATCCTGTGGTCACTGTACCCGAAGTGATCGTCAATACCAGTGATAAGTGGCACCTGGGCAGCAACTGGGGTGTCAACAACAACGACTCCCATCTGGTGCTGACACAGAACAGTGCCGGCATAAGTGTTTGGAAAGAAACCGTAGATCTGTCCAAGGGAGTGAATATCGCCACCAATTGGCTGGTGGGCGGCGAGATCGCTACCAACGATACCTGGGGCGGTGGCTTGGAGCTGTTCCTCCGGGATACCGTCAGCGGTGACTACCTGGTGGCACGCTTCTATCGCTACCGTAACGGCGGCGGTGTCTATCAGATCTATTTCTCTGCACAGATGTGGGATGAGAGTGGAGTCCAGTGGTCCAATGGCATCGCTGACGTATGGTATACAATGCCCAATGGCGAGATCCCCAAGGATCTGAAGATCGTACTGAGCCGTCCGGCAGATAGCGACACACTGAAGATCACGCTCAGCAACAATAGCGGAGAACTTTCTACTGCTGAGATCAGTGCCGCATCCTTCATAGACAGTGCGTTAGGTGAGGACTTTGTTTCTCATATTCTCCGTGGTCAGGCTGTGGCATACATGGTCAATGCTACCGGCAATAATGACCGCACTTACCGTTTGTCCAACCCCGAGTTCTATACATCCTACTATTCTTTCGCAGACATTGCCCGCCGCACTTGGGATATGAGTTATCTGGCAACCCGTCCAAAGGCAGGAGAGGGTGGACAGCTGGTCAGCAGCTATGACCGCCGTTCCGTCTATAACGAGAAGACAGGCGAGTATCTGGACTGGGCGGCAAACCAGGACGGATTTGGCTATATCCGCTATGAAAACGGCTACAAGGTACTGGCTGATCTGGAAGGCCCCGGCTACCTGACCCGCATCTGGTTTGGCTGGGACTATACCGGCAATGTAAAGGTCTACCTTGACGGGGAGCTTGCCTTTGATATGCCGCTGGTCGATTTTGTCCGTTTGTTCAGCGAATATGACCAGCTGAGCTACAAGGCGAATACCATCGGCGATAACGGCTACTATGGCTCCAATATGCTCCTGGTTCCCATCACCTATAACAAGTCCTGCAAGATTCTCCTGGAAGACGGCGAGAGCAATATGTTCTACTACTACGTCGGCTACTACAATCTGGAGGATGGCTCAGCAGTAGAGACCTTTACCTGGCCTATGACCGAGGCCAATGCTGCTGCCCTGCAGGAAGCAAACAACAAACTCAATGACAAGACGGTTCCCACCGGAGACAGCAGCTTCAGCGAGGATGTTGCTCCCGGCGAGACAGTTACTATCTATGAATCCGAGACTCCTGCCGCCATTACCGGCTGGTCGATGAACCTGAATATTCCCGAAGAGGAACTGGATGACCAGGCATCTCTGGCAGAGTGGATCGTCAATATCTACTGGGACGGCTCTGATAAGCCTGCGGTCTCCATGGCTGTTGCGGATTACTTTGGCGTGATCTATGGGCTGTATGACCGTGCTTTTGATTCCGCTGCCCATGGCGTCACAGATGATGGCATCCTTTATACCACTTGGTATATGCCCTTTGCTTCCGCAAAGGTGACTCTGACAAATAATTCTGCCGCAAAGCGCAATGTGGAAGCCTCCTTTGCGACGGTAACGCTCACTGCCGATCAGGCTGCTGAATTGACCCGCTTCCACGGCAACTGGCAGCGCAGCTATCAGGGCGAGGATGACCGTGCGCCGGATGCACAGTTTGTCTATGTGGAAGGCGAAGGTCGTTACGTAGGCACCTGGCTCCATGTCTACCAGGTTGTGGATAACATCTGGTGGGGCGAGGGCGATGAGAAAATCTACATTGACGGCGAAAAGTTCCCCTCCTGGTTTGGTACCGGTTCTGAGGACTACTTCGGCTATACCTGGGGCGATGGTCTTCTCTTCAACTATGCCTACTACGGACAGCCCATTCAGGAGAGCCAATGTAACTACGGAGCGGGGTTGACCGTTCAGCAGTCCAAGGGCGACAAGGTCAACTACCGTATCCATGTCCATGACAATATTACATTCACCACTTCAATCGAGGTGATGATGGAGAAGTATTTCAACGAAAACTACACGAAGTACGGTGCCAGCAGCTTCTTCTATCTCACACCGGAGACCAGTGAAAACCATGTCTCCGTGGCACCCACTCTGGAGGAGAGACTATTCAACAACGATTCTGCACCCGGACTCACCATTGAACCCGACAGCAGCAAGACGCCTGCTGATTTTGGCTGGCAAACCAATAGCAACGACTTCAGCGGCTGGCTGGTCAGTACCGATGGTTCTGAGCTTTACGCAGCTAAGGATGCGGTGGCAAATGACAGGATCTGGAAGAATATTATCTCGGATCCCGAGAATTTCTCCGTTGAATTAACGGTGAAGATCGCCAGCGGCCGTGTTTTCGTGGAAATCATGGGGCAGACGATTGAACTCAACTGCAACGGCGGCAACGGCGGCCAGATATTCGACAAGGAGAGCTGGGAATGGTTTGAAGCCCTGAATCAGATCTGCACCCTTACCGTGACCCGTGCTTTTGGCGGCGATTTACAGATCAGCTTCAAGGGAAAATGCAACAGCACACCTGTTACCTTCACCAAGCCTGTAGTGAACGATAGCGATACCAATGTCTATATCCGTGTGCCCGATGCAGGCGGTGCCGTATACTTCTACAACGTGAAGGATAACGGCGTTCCCATGGAAAGCGTGGGAGTCTACGGCTGGAATGCGGACGATAACGATTTCAGCGGTTGGACCACCTTCAAGGGTGAGGTCATCGAGGCGGTCTATGTTGAAACCACAGGGAATCAACGAATCTGGAAGAATCTGATCAGCGACCAGAACAGCTATGCTCTGGCAAGTGGTCTTGCGCTGGAAACGGACTCCACCGCATCTCTGAAGGTTCAGGGATTGAGCTTCTCTTTTGCATACAGCGGTAATTCTACTGTGCTGAGCTGTAATGGTATAGAAAAGGCAAGCTTTATCGATTCCGAGCTTGTGCTGGAGTTGAGCAATGAAAACGGCACAGTGACTCTGGTTGTCAAGGACAAGCTTGGCACTGTGCTGGCAGAGCTAACGGAAGCTGCCGCCGAGAACAGTGAGGCAGTGGAGCTGGGCGTTGCCGCAGGAAAGGCAATTTTCTCTGATTTCCGTGTCAGCAGCGGTCTCCTCTCCGAAAGCGCCTACTGGACTTTGGGTAATAACTGGAAGGCCAATGCTACCGATACCAAGATCGTTCTGCAGGACACTTCTGCACTGATTAGCTGGTGGAAGAATTTCGTTGGTTTGGCAAATGGCTTGACCCTGACAACTACTTGGGAACTGAATGATGCAGAGATCGCCAATAACGGTGCTATGGGAGGCAGATTGGAGCTGTTCTTCCGTGATGTGGCAAGCGGTGACTATATCGTCTACCGTCCCACTCGCTGGAAGAATGGGGAAGGTGCCTATCAGCTCTATATTTCCGCACAGATTTGGGATGAAAGTGCTACCCAGTGGAGCGAATTTATCGTAGATTCCTGGTATACGGCACCTGCCGGAGAGGATCTGAAGGATATCACCTTTACTTTCCGCAGAAGTGCAATGGAAGATAAGCTATATCTGACGGCTGCTCTGCCCGATGGAACCGTGCTGATTGAAACGGTACTTGGTGCAGAAAACTTCCAGGATGCACAGCAGGGGCAGGACTTTGTAACCAATATTCTGAACGGTGTGCAGACGCAGTATATGACCAACGCAGGCCCGGAAAATAATGTGCTCTTCAGCGTGACTAACCCCGTTATTCGCACAGAGGCCCAGGGCGATGTTGCCTTTGACAGCAGCAAGACACCGGCTGACTTTGGCTGGAACGCTGACAGCAACGACTTTGGTGCGTGGCAAACCACAACGGAGGGCAATATCTTCTACGTGGACTATGACGGTCAGCACAGCCAAAAGATCTGGAAGGATCTGCTGGAGGATCCGGATAACTTCACCCTGACGCTCACAACTCAGATCGAAAATCACCGTGCATTTATCCAGTTGCTGGGTGTTGTTGTGGAACTGGATTGCAACGGCGGCAACGGCAATCAGATATTCGACAAGGAGAACTGGCAGTGGTTCGATGCCAGCGGACAGACTTGCACCGTGACCTTCGCCCGTGTAGACGGCGGTGATCTCACCGTGAAGATCCAGGGCAGAGGCAATGCAGATCCCATTGTCTACGCAAAGAAGGTTTCTGAGCCCAACAATGAAAATCTGATCCTCGGCGTTTATGATGACGACGGCTCTGCTTTCTTCAGAAATATCACTGCCGGCGGCCTGGAGGATCAGAGTGTCAAGAATTTCGGCTGGGATACAGACGAGATAAACGGCAATAAGGACTTCAGTGGCTGGACGACTCTGGACGGTATCAGCATTCGTGCAAGCTATGCCGCCACTACCGGCAATCACCGTATCTGGAAGGGACTTATGACCGACCAGCAGAACTTCAATGTGACGTTGGATTACACCGCCGATATGGAATCTTCTGCCTACGTTAAGATTCTGGGGCAGACGATCGAACTGGATACTCGTGGCGGTGACGGCAATCAGGTAGGAGTAAAGACCAATGGCTCCTTCCACGAATGGATCTCTGCCGACGGTCGTGCGGTGAAGCTGATTCTGACCCGTAAGGGTGGCAACATTACCGTTAGCATTGTGGGCAGTGATGGGATTCATAATTTCTCCGTGACTCCTTCGGAAAGCAATAGTAATCTTGAGCTGGGCATTTACGCTGGTACTGTCAACTTTGCAAACATCCATGTTCTGACGGAGATCATCCCCTTTGTCAAAGCTGTCTTTGCGGGAGATCTCGTTGGAGAGTGGACGAAGGAGCTCCTTGCAGATATCAGCGAGAACCAGCTCCGCCCCCTTGCTTCGGAAACGGTTGCGCTGGAGGCACTTGCTGAGACCGACGGCGATCTGGTCATTGTTGCCTATGGTCTGGAGGATCTTCTCAACGGCAGGAATGTTGCTGAATTTAAGTCTGATTATACTGGGAAACTGACTGCGCTTCAAAACAGTGACAAAACCGTAGTACTGACGGGAATTCCTTATGTAACAGATGCTGCACTGGGCAATGTAACCATTGAGACATATGCAGCATACAATGCTGCCATCCGGGAAATCGCAGATACCTACGGATTCCTCTATGCCGATCTCTATGCCGCCATGGGTGACAGAGCCTGGACAGTAAAGGAAGACGGAAAGAGTCTTTCGGCCGTGGGTAACAGCCTGGTTGCAGGTGAAATCATCGAAGAACTGATGAGAGCGTGCCCGAATCTTGCACTGAATACAAATTATGTGATAGACACAGACCATCTGGCAGAGGTCGAGAAAACTGATGCCGCTCTTGAGAGCTTCAAGACAGCCTCTATTGCTGCAACGCTACAGGTACTAGTTGAGAACAAAGCTCTGGGGTTTAGCGTAGAACTGTATCGTTCTCTGAGCAATTCTGTGCAGGCGCAGGTCATTACTTCTCTGTTGAATGTAGATCGTTCCGGCTTGATCAACCATGAAGAAGCAAATGCCCTCTTCTTAAAGGTATGTATGGAAATTTCTCGTGTTGACTTGAGGGAGGAGAAAGCAGAAGCACCCTTTGGTACCTATGTTGCCGTAGGCGACAGCATCACAGATGGGGTCGGTGCCGTTATCAAGACGGATAACTGGGTGTTTACCTTGGGCGATCTCATCAGTGGACTGCAAGGTTCTGCACTTACCACGATAGACAATGGTATTTCCGGTACAAGAATGTGTACCGTTACCGAAAACGGAGTATTTCCGCCCGCAAAGGATACAGTACAAGAGTACATCGTGACCCATCAGCCGGATCTGGTGACTGTCTCTTATGGTATCAATGACTATCATGCCGGAACATCCTACGATGAGTTTATAAGAACTTACCGAGGCTATCTCAGCGAACTGAAAACCAGTCTGCCAGATGCCATCGTGGTAATCCTCGGCCTTGGGGCCAAGGGAAATAATGATGAAAGTTCTGCTGACATTATCCTCTGGAATACAGGTATTAAGGCGCTGGCAGAGGAATTCGATTACATCTATGCTGATACTTACCATGATTTACGTGGTGTGGAATGGCTGTTGGTAGATGGCTTGCATCCCAGTAATGCTGGTTACCGTGTAATGGCAAATGCGGTTCTACGTACGCTGAACGGCTTTGTGGATCTAACCGCAGAGGCACAGCCTATGAAGACCCCCGGTGATTTCGGTTGGGAGTCTGACAGCGAGGACTTCAGCGGCTGGACGGCCACAGACGAGGCAAATCTCTCTGTGACTTATGACCAGACCGTCAACGGCAGAGTCTGGAAGGGTCTGCTGAGCGATCTGAATAATTTCACCATCGATCTGGATGTGACCAACGACAACACCTCCTCCACCTATATCAAGGTACTGGGTGTAATCATCGAGCTGGACTCCAACAACGGCGACGGCAACCAGACCTTTATGAAGGTGGGTGGCGTGAACTACGATTGGCTCAGCGGCAACGGCTGCAAGTTCCACGTGACCATTGCA
>JAZNVK010000110.1:0-3428 GCA_045592805.1 Faecousia sp. | reverse complement strand
GTTGGATCCCGTTAAGGAGCAGTTTGACTACATATTTGTGGATTGTTCGCCGTCGCTCGGGTTTATGACTGCCAATGTGTTGGTGGCCGCCGATAGCGTGTTGATTCCCGTACAGTGCGAGTATTTTGCTCTGGAGGGACTGTCCGATCTGATGACCACCCTTCGGGCAGTAAAGCGGAGTTTGAATCCGAAATTAGACATTTTTGGCGTCCTTTTGACCATGTTCGACGGACGTACCAATTTTTCCAACCAGGTAGCGCAGGAAGTGCGGCGGCATTTCCCCGGAAAGGTTTTCGCCGCTGTGATCCCCAGGAATGTCCGTCTGGCAGAAGCGCCCAGCCATGGGCTGCCCATTCTTGCCTACGACCGTTCCTCCCGGGGCGCTGTTGCATATCTGGCCGTGGCGGAAGAAATCCGCAGAAAGGGGTAAACCATGTGTGCTAAACCCAAGGGTCTGGGACGTGGTCTGGGCGCTCTCATTGATGATTTTTCCCCTCCCTCGGAGCAGCAGGCTGTGACCTGCCTGCCTTTGCAGAAGGTAGAGCCCAACCCTGACCAGCCAAGACGAAATTTTGATGAAGAACAGCTCCTCACTCTTGCCGACTCTATTCGGGAGCACGGCATTTTGCAGCCGCTGGCTGTCCGTGCCGTTGGCGAGGGTTACTATCAGATCATCGCCGGTGAGCGCCGTTGGCGTGCCGCCCGCATCGCCGGGCTTTCCGAAGTGCCTGTGGTAGTGATCGAAGCCGATGACAAGACCGTCATGGAGCTGGCACTGGTGGAAAACCTCCAGCGCCAGGACTTAAATCCCATGGAAGAGGCCGAGGGCTACCGCAGCCTCATGGAGGAATTCGGCATGACCCAGGAACAGGCTGCCCAGCGTGTAGGCAAGTCCCGTCCCGCCGTGGCCAATGCGCTGCGCCTTCTGGCGCTGCCGGAGGAGATCCGTCATCTGGTGATCGATGGCAGCCTCTCCGCAGGCCATGCCCGTGCCGTGCTGAGCCTGCCCAATGAAAAGCTGCAAAAGGTTGCGGCTCAGAAGATCATTGCTTTGGGACTTTCCGTCCGTCAGGCGGAAACCATGTGCAAGACCATGTCCAAAGAAAAGGAGCCGGAGCCTGAAGTGAAGCCCCTGAGCGTCAACTATGTGGGCGAGTGCGAGAAGGCGCTGACCCGCCATCTGGGACGCAAAGTGAAGATCGTCAGTGGCAAGCGCAAGGGTCGCTTCGAGCTGGAGTTCTATGACCAGGACGATCTGCAGATGCTTTATGAGGCGCTGCTGTCCTTAGAGGCGAAGAAATGATCCGTTTAGAGAAAATCAACCGGGACAACTGGCGGGAGGCCACCTTTGTCTCCACCGACCCCCAGCACAAATGCCCTCTGGATGAGGAGTGGGTCACCAGCACCGCCTTTTCCATTGTACAGTCGGTCTTTGAGCCGGAATGGGAGAGCCGTCTGATATTGGACGATGATAAAATCATCGGCTTTGTGTTCTACGGTTGGTGGGACGAGAAAGATGCCCCGTTACTTTGCAGATATACCATTGATTATGACCATCAGGGCAAGGGCTACGGTCAGGCCGCCTTGCCGGTGATCCTGCAGGAGATGCAGCAGCAATATCACTGCCGGGGGATTTACCTGACTTTGGAGAAGAAAAACGCCCGAGCCGTTCACATTTACGAGAAATTCGGCTTCCGCCCCACCGGCGAACAGGACGAGGGCGAAGACATTTACTATTTACCATTTACTAAAACTGAACCATGAGGTGACATTAATGTTAGACATCAGAAGAATTAAGGACGATCCCGAGAAGGTCAAGGCCGGTTTCCGTGCCAAGGAAGTGGACTGTGACCAGCAGGTAGATCGCATTTTAGAGCTGGATGCTCAGCGCCGTGCCCTGATCCTGGCCACGGAAACCAGCAAGGCCGAGCAGAACAAGGTCTCCAAGGAGATCCCCATGCGCAAGAAGGCCGGCGAGGACGTGACCCCCATTTTCAAGCGCATGGGCGAATTAAAGGCACAGATCGCTGAGAACGACAAGAAGCTCACCGAGGTAGAGGCGGAGTACCGCACCCTGATGCTGTCCCTGCCCAACCTGCCCGACGAGGATCTGGTTCCCGGGGGCAAGGAGAACAATGAGCCACTGCGCTACATTGGCGACAAGCATGTATTCGATTTTGAGCCCAAGCACCATGTGGATCTCTGCACCGACCTGGGTCTTATCGACTCCGAGCGCGGCACCAAGCTGGCAGGCTCCGGCTTCTGGATCTACAAGGGCATGGGCGCCCGTCTGGAATGGGCGCTGCTGAACTACTTCATGGACTGCCATCTGGCCGACGGCTATGAGATGGTGATCCTGCCCCACATGCTGGAGTACCGCTGCGGCGAAACCGCAGGCCAGTTCCCCAAGTTTGCCGACGAGGTCTATAAGATCGAGAACCCCACCGACGAGCGTATGCACTTCATGCTGCCCACCGCCGAGACCGCTCTGGCCTCTCTTCACAGAGATGAGATCCTCACTGAGGCCGACCTGCCCCACAAGCTCTTCGCCTACACCCCCTGCTTCCGCCGTGAGGCCGGCAGCCACAGAGCCGACGAGCGTGGCATGGTGCGTGGCCACCAGTTCAACAAGATCGAGATGTTCCAGTACACCCTGCGCGAGAAGTCCGACGAGGCCATCGAGGAGCTGGTCGCCAAGGCTGAGGCTCTGGTTCGTGACCTGGGCTTCCATTTCCGCACTGTAAAGCTGGCCGCCGGCGACTGCTCCGCCTCCATGGCCAGAACCTACGACATCGAGATCCTGATTCCCTCCATGAACGGCTACAAGGAAGTTTCCTCCGTGTCCAACGCCCGGGATTATCAGGCTCGCCGCGGCAATATCCGCTACCGCCGCGCCGACGGTAAGCTGGACTTTGTCCACACCCTCAACGGCTCCGGCCTTGCAACTTCCCGCATTTTCCCCGCCATCGTGGAACAGAACCAGCGTGCCGACGGCTCCATCGTGGTGCCCGAAGTTCTGCGCAAGTACCTCGGCGGCATGGAAGTCATCGAAAAAAAATAATGTATAATGTACAGTGTACAATGTACAATGAAGGTGTCACTTCGTGACAGATTAAATCATTCAATTCTATCGCCGAAGGCGATACCATCATTGTCCATTGTCAATTGTCCATTGTCAATTGTTAAGAAAGGAACGATGTACATGAAGAAACCCGTAAAAAAGCCCGGCTGGTGGGAGGAATTTACCACATTTGCCATTAAGGGCAACGCCATGGCACTGGCCGTCGGCACCATCATCGGCGGCGCATTCTCCACCATCACCAAGAGCCTGACCAACGACCTGATCATGCCCGTGGTCAACATTTTCCTGGGCGGCGCCGATTTTACCGAAGCCAAGATCAAGCTGCCCCGTATGCCTTGGGTCGAGC
>JAZNVK010000109.1:0-9229 GCA_045592805.1 Faecousia sp. | reverse complement strand
GGAGAACGGATTGCCACACCAGTGTGCGCACTGGTTCGCAATGACAGACTTGATACAGCAGACGACAGACCGATAAGCATCTATTTGACGGTGGTGCTTACAGCAACCCCCTGTGTCCCCCTTGAAAGGGGGAGGTCGTTGACTGGCGGTTCGGACGACAGTTCGAGAAGCATCTATTTGACGCTATTTCAAATCCCATGGGCGGAGCCCATACCTCCACTATTCACCATTCACTCATCTGACATATTGCTCGGCGCAGGACGGGGTTTCGTCCTGCGCCGATTTTTGTTTGCTTAATATACCACCACACGGGTACCCATAGGCAGGTTGTAGATGTAGAGGCAGTCGTCGGGCAGCATGCGGATGCAGCCGTGGGACAGGGGGATGCCCACCCGGCCGTCATTCACTGTCCCGTTGTAGTTCATAAGGATGGAGTGGAAGGCGTGACCGCCGGAGAAAATGGACACATCATCCACATAATAATAGTCAAAGTTCCAACGTCCCGTACGGGAATAGATCTCGTAAATGCCCTCGGGGGTGGGGGTGTTGTTCTCACCGGAGGAGCACTGGAAGGTCTCGATCACACGCCAGTTGCCCTTGGAGCCCTGGAAAACGATGACCTTCTGGGTGTAACGGCTGACCCAGACCATGTACTCAGTCTTGGAGTCGTAGCCCATGAGATCCACAAAGCCCTCCTTAACGGCATCGGAGTAGTCCAGTGTGCCGTCGGTGGTGATGGTGTCATCGGGGATGTAGCAGGACCAGCGGTCGGTCCAGCCCTTCCAGATCTTGCCGTTTTCGTCGGTGTAGGACACGTAGAACACGTCACCGGCGGGGTGCCACTCGTTATAGACCACGGCGCCCTTGGGCAGCTTGACCATGTAGCCTGTCAGGTCACGGTTGCGGCAGATAAAGGTATCACGGAGCACGTCACAGGCCACACGCTGGGTCTGCACCACATTGAGGGCATTGTCATGCTCCTGCATGTACTCGGGGTAGCTGCCGCTGATGGTCTCGTAATTGACGGTGATGATATGGTCTCTGCCCTCGGCGATCAGCTCCTTCACCAGGCCGCTGCCGGTGAGGAGAATGCCGTCGCCCTCCAGAACGACCTGCTGCACGGTGGAGGTGATATTCAGGGCGTTCTTGCCCTTGAGAACCACCTTATCGGCATCGCCGTTAAGGTTCATGGAGGAGGCGGTGTCCATGGTAATGGAGCCTGCGGTACCGTTCATGGTCATGAGGGCGGAGGGGCTCAGGAGCAGCTCTGCCACATAGAGTTCGTCCACCACCGCAGCAGCGCCGCTGTGGACATTGAGATTGCCCAGCTCACCGCTGCCGCTGATTTTGACATTCAGACCCATGACATGGACGAAGTCCACCTTGCAGCTGGTGGCCATGGTGGTATTCTCTGCCAGATCCACCTCGTGGGCATCCCCTGCCAGGATCAGAGAGGCGCCGTTTTCCACGGCGATGGTATTGGCATCGGCCAGCAGCGTCAGCTTGCCGCCACGGATATCCACCTCGTGGGCATTGGTGTAGACGCTGTGGCTGCCGTTGGCGCAGACCAGCATCTGGATTTCCTCTTCGCCGTAGTACTCCATGCCCTTGCCCGTCAGGCAGACCACGGGGGAATCGCCGTAGACCTTGCCGCTGACGGCGGCGCAGACGATCTTATCCGCCTGCAGACCACGGAGCTCGGCCTCTGTATCGGCACCGGTGCAGATCACCAGGTCGCCGGTCAGCTCCCAGCGGGAGGCATCGATCTTGTTGGGAGAGGTGGGTGCCAGCACCAGGGTGCCGTCCAGGCTCAGCTCCTCGGGAAGGGCTTCGCTGCCACGGTAGAGCACCCAGCCGCCGGTGATCTGGTCGGGGGTATCCGCCAGAATGTCGAAGAGCTTATAAACCAGCTGTGCCACTTCCGCACGGGTGATGGGGTTATGGGGACGGAAGTCGCCCTCGGGATAGCCGCTGACCTTCTTCAGCTCGCTGAGGACGCTGACATTGCCGCGGGCATAGGGGGAGATGGTCTCGCCGTCGGTGAAATTGCGGTAGACCGTGGGGTCCACACCCACAATGCCGAAGGCACGGCAGAGGACGGTGACGGTCTGCTCACGGGTCACATAGGCATCGGGCGCCATGGTGGTATCGGTGGTGCCGTTGAAGATACCGGCGGCCACTGCCTTGGACAGCTCCTCGGTGTACCAGGCGTTCTCGGGGATATCGGTGTAGGCGCTGAGGTCGGCCTTGGCCGTTGCGCCCAGCATACGCACCAGCACCGCTGCCACCTGAGCACGGGTGATGTAGCTCTCCGGCTGGAGGTCGTTGTTCTCGTCGCCCTTGAGGATGCCGTTCTCCACGGCGAACATCAGGGCATCCCGGCTCCAGTTGTCGGGATAGACATAGGTGGGCTCTTCCGGTTCCTCGGGATTTTCAGGATCCTCGGGGTTCTCGGGATCCTCGGGATTCTCGGGATCTTCCGGATTCTCCGGATTTTCGGGATTTTCCGGATTCTCGGGATTCTCCGGGTTTTCGGGGTTCTCGGGATTTACGGGCTCTTCGGTTTCGCCGGGGTTCTCGGGTTCGGTGGGTTCCCGCAGGGCGGGGGCGGCAAAGGCCATATGGCTCATCAGCAGGGAGAGCATCAAAAACAGGGCAAGCAGTCGGGTCAGTCTCTTTTTCATCAGTCGCTTCCTCTCTTTTCTAAAATCAAAGGGCTTCATAGAATGCCTTGCACAGGCGGCACAGCGCCTCCTGATCCTCGGCACCCATGAGTTCACAGGCAGAATGCATAGCTAAAATCGGTGCGCCCACATCGGCACCGGGCATGGTCAGCAGCGCCGAGGCCATGGAGCCGATGGTGCTGCCACCTGGGAGGTCGGGGCGGTTCATGTACAGCTGCAGGGGGATGTTCTTCTCCTTGCACAGCCCCTGCACCACGGCGGCGGTCTGTGCCTCGGTGGAATAACGGGGACTCTGCTTCAGGGCAACGCCGCAGCCCAGCTTGGGAGCGCAGCTGCGGTCTGCCATCTCGGGGTGGTTGGGGTGCAGGGCGTGGGCTACGTCGCAGGACAGCAGCATGCCCTTCAGACAGGCATCCAGATAGCTTGCCCGATCCATGCCCAGAGAGAGGGCGATCTTTTCCAACAGGGTGGAGAGGGTGTTGCTGTCGCCGCCCCGACGGGTATTGCTGCCGATCTCCTCGTTGTCATAGAGCACAGCGACAGAAATGCCCTTGCAATCTGCCTCGGCCAGTGCCGTGACGCAGGCGTGGCAGGAGCTGATATTGTCGATACGGGGGGCGGAGAGCAGCTTCTTATCAAAGCCCAGCAGCTGCGCCTTCTGGCAGCAGTAGTCATTGAGGTCAAAGGAGAGAATGTCCCCGGCATTGCAGCCCAGCTTCTCTGCCATTTGCTGCAGCAGGTAGGCGTTCTTGTTCCAGCCCTCCTCCACCAGACGGCACAGGGGCAGCAGGTCTACCTGAGGCTTAGTGGCAACGCCCTTGTTGACCTCACGGTTCAGGTGAATGGCCAGATTGGGAATGGTGAGCAGCGGTTCCTCCCAGGCGATCAGACGGCTGACGGGCTTCATGGGGTTTTCGCCCTTCAGAAGCACCGTGCCTGCCAGGGACAGGGGGCGATCCATCCAGGTATTGAGGATGGCACCGCCGTAGGGCTCCACGCTGAGCTTGCAGCAGCCGCCGGTGACCTGCTCGGGGTCGGGCTTCAGCTTCAGGCAGGGCCAATCGGTGTGGGCGGCGGCAATGCGGAAGTGATCCGGTTCTGCGCCAATGGCAAAGGCGGCTAAGAAGCTGCCGTTTTTCACATAGTACTTCCCACCCCTCGCAAGGGCGAAGGGTGCTGCCATATCCAGGGCGGCAAAGCCTGCCTGCGACAGGGTCCCGGCGGCGGTTTCCACGCAGTGGTAGGGGGAGATGCCGGCATCCAGCCAGCGGAGATAAGACTGTATTCCTTGGGACATACGCTGTCCTCCTATGTTCTGAGTATTCAAGGTCAGTATAACACAGATCGACCTGCTTCGCAATGGAGAATGCAGGTTTTTCTCTCTCTTTTTTCAGAAATATTTCTGACCCTGTAAAAAATAATAGTGCATATCCAAACAAGCTGTGTTATAATGACTTTGTACAAACAAATTTACAGCCGTTTGGGGCTTTCCCACAAACGGAGAAAGGAACAGATTATGGGACTTATTAAAGCAGGACTTGGCTCTCTCGGCGGTGTACTGGCCGATCAGTGGAAGGAATTTTTCTACTGCGACGCCATCCCCTCGGATATCATCGCAGTGAAGGGCAAAAAGCGTACCTCCGGCCGCTCCTCCAACACCAAGGGCAGCGATAACATCATCTCCAACGGCTCTACCATCGCCGTGGCCGACGGCCAGTGTATGCTGATCGTGGAGCAGGGCAAGGTGGTGGAAGTCTGCGCCGAGCCCGGTGAATTCGTCTACGACACCTCCACAGAGCCCAGCATTTTCTCCGGCTCTCTGGGCAGAAGCATCCTGGATACCTTTAAGAATATCGGCAAGCGCTTTACCTACGGCGGCGAAGCCCCCAAGGATCAGCGTGTCTACTACTTCAACACCAAGGAGATCATCGGCAATAAGTACGGCACTCCCTCCCCCGTCCCCTTCCGTGTGGTGGATCAGCGTGCCGGCATCGATATTGACATCGGCCTGCGCTGCTTCGGTGAGTACAGCTACAAGGTGGTCAATCCCCTGCTGTTCTACACCAACATCTGCGGCAATTTCTCCGATACTTATGGCCGTACCGAGATCGACAGCCAGCTTAAGAGTGAGCTGCTGACGGCACTGCAGCCCTCCTTCGCCCGCATCAGCGAGATGGGCATCCGCTACTCTGCCGTGGTGGGTCATACCGCCGAGCTGGCAGAGGCGCTGAAGATCGAGCTCAGCGCCAAGTGGCGTGACTACCGTGGCATCGAGATCCAGAACTTCGGCGTCTCCTCCATGAAGGCCGACGAGGAAGACGAGAAGATGATCAAGGAGCTGCAGCGCAATGCCGCCTTCGCCAACCCCACCCTGGGCGCTGCCCATCTGGTGGGCGCACAGGGCGAGGCTATGAAGGCCGCTGCCTCCAACCCCGGCGGTGCCGCCATGGCCTTTATGGGCATGGGCATGGCACAGAATGCCGGCGGTTTCAACGCCCAGAATCTGTATCAGATGGGGCAGTCCCAGCCTGTCCAGCAGCCCGCAGCCCCCGCCGCTCCCAAGCAGGAGGGCTGGAAGTGCGCCTGCGGCACCGTGAACACGGGCAAATTCTGTCTGGAGTGCGGCGCCAAGAAGCCCGAAGAGCCCCAGGGCTGGAAGTGCAGCTGCGGCGCGGTGAATACCGGCAAGTTCTGCATGGAGTGCGGTGCCAGGAAGCCCGAAGAGCCCCAGGGCTGGACCTGTGCCTGCGGCACGGTGAACAAGGGCAAGTTCTGCATGGAATGCGGCGCCAAGAAGCCCGCCGGTGTACCCCAGTACAAGTGCGACAAGTGCGGCTGGGAGCCTGCCGACCCCAAGAATCCCCCCAAGTTCTGCCCCGAGTGCGGCGACCTCTTCACCGACGAGGACATCAAGTAAGCCTTTTTTGACATAAGGAGGAACCCCAATGTCTACCATGCTGCAATACAAATGCCCCTGTTGCGGGGGCAAGATCGAATTTGACAGCAGCCTGCAGCAGCTGAAATGCCCCTACTGCGACACCGCCTTTGATGTCAAGGATCTGAAGGACTACGACGAGGTCCTGGAAAAGGAAGAGATCCAGGAGGAGCTGCAGTGGGACGACCCTGACAGCGGCCAATGGGACGGCGGCGAGGGCATGAATGTCTTCGTCTGCAACAGCTGCGGCGGCGAGATCATCACAGACCCCACCACCGCCGCCACCCACTGCCCCTACTGCGGCAACCCCGTGGTGCTCATGGGACGGCTGGCAGGCGACCTGAAGCCCGACCTGGTGATCCCCTTCCAGCTGGACAAGAAGGCCGCCAAGGAGGCGCTGCAGAAGCATCTCAAGGGCAAAAAGCTGCTGCCCAAGCTCTTTAAGGACGAAAATCACTTAGACGAGATCAAGGGTGTGTATGTCCCCTTCTGGCTCTTTGATGCCGAGGCCGATGCCAACATCCGCTACCGCGCCACCCGTGTGCGCAGCTGGAGCGACTCCAGCTATACTTACACCGAGACCTCCTACTTTGCCCTGCTCCGTGAGGGCGCCCTGGCCTTTGACAATGTGCCTGTGGACGGCTCTTCCAAGATGGCAGACGACTTGATGGAGTCCATCGAGCCCTACGATCTGAGCAAAGCCGTGGATTTCCAGACTGCTTACCTCTCCGGTTTCCTGGCTGACCGCTACGACATCGCCTGGGATCAGAGCATTGACAGAGCCAACCAGCGGGTGAAAAAGAGTACCGAGGATGCCTTTGCCCGTACCACTGTGGGCTACACCACCGTGCGGCCGGAGTCCACCAATATCAAGCTTGCCAACGGCAAGGCAAAGTACGCCCTGCTCCCCGTGTGGATCCTGAACACCAGCTGGAACGGGCAGAAGTACACCTTCGCCATGAACGGCCAGACCGGCAAATTCGTAGGCAACCTGCCCATGGACAAGGGCGCTTACTGGCGCTGGTGGGCCATCTGGACCGCCATTCTGGGCGCAGGTGCTTTCCTGGTGCTGCTCCTGCTGCGGCTCATGGGCATTTTATAAGGAGGTGCAGAGGATGAAACGATTTTTGATCTGTCTGAGCCTGTGCCTGCTGCTGAGCCTGAGCCTGATGCTGCCGGCCTTTGCCGCCGCTGACCGTCTGGTGGACGAGGGCGACCTGCTGACCGACAGCGAAGAGCTGGCGGTGGAGGCGGAGCTGGATCGCATCAGCGAGGAATGGGACATGGATTTCGTCATCGTGATCCCGGAAACGCTGGACGGCGAAGACGAACAGGACTATGCCGACGACTATTTTGACTACAACGGCTACCGCTATGACGGGGCGCTGCTGCTGCTCTGCCCCTGGGAGGATGCCCGATATCTGAGCACCTGCGGCGATGCCATTGACATTATTGAGCTGGATGCCATCCGTGAGGGTGTGCTCAGCTACTACGAGGACGGCGACTACTATGCCGCCTGCATGGGCTTCGCCCAGACCTGCGAGAGCCTGCTGCAGGACAATGCCCAGTCCAAGGGCGGTTTCCCTGTGGGTCTGCTGTTCATCGCTCTGATTGTGGGCGCTGTGCTCTCCTTCCTGATCCCCATGAGCGTGATGAAGGGTCAGCTGAAAACCGTGGCTCCCAAGGCTGCTGCCGCGGACTATGTCCGTCAGGGCAGCATGAATCTGCGGGTGGAACGGGATCTGTTCCTGTACCGGAACGTGAGCCGCATTGCCAAGCCCAAGAATAACTCCTCCGGCACTCACCGGTCTTCCTCCGGCCGAAGCCACGGCGGCGGTCGGCTCTAAGGGGGCGGAAGCATGAAAAAATTCCTGCCCCTGCTGCTGTGCCTGTGTCTGCTGTTCTCTCTGGTCGCCTGCGGCAGTGACGATCCCGAGGGAGAATATGTGCTTTTGAGCTTTACCATGGACGGCGCCACCTACACGATCGATCAATTGGAGGCGCTGGGTCTTGATTCCAAGGTCAGCATCAGCTTCCATGAGGATCAGAGCGGCACCCTCCACTTCGGTGGCAAAGAGATGGGCTTCACATGGGACAGTGAAAGCCTCCAAAGTGAAGGCGACAGCCTTCCCTACCGCTTCGTGGAGGGCAAGATCATCCTGAGCTACCAGAACACAGAGCTGGTCTTCGCCCGGGAAAATTAAGAAAGGCGGTTTACAGCCGTGGCTGACGTATTTGATCCCAAATATCTCAATTCCAAAAATCCCATGGTGTTCGCCCTCTGGAGAGAGCTCCATCGGGGCGCCCTGAACAACAACGGCGCTGCCTTCTCCTTCCGCTACAAGGTGGACACCTCTACCACCTACTACCGCTACACGGTGCATGTGTTCTCCCCCACGGGCTGGGATGCCACCCAGTACTACTATGACCGTGATTCCGACCGGAATCTGAAGGAAGCCATTGAGCTGCTGAAGCCTTTTCTGAGCACCTGGGAGCTGGAGTACGAAACCGCCAGCGACAACCGCAGCCCCAAGCCCTCCCCCGGGGACACCGGACGGGTCATTGCCGACCGCTATGTCCGCTTTGATGTGAGCGTGGTGGAGTCCATGCGGGTCTTTATCGCCTACAGCAAGGACAGCTTTGACCTCCGGATCAAGCTGGCAGATCAGTACCGCGCGCTGCTGGATGGGTTCCTGGAAGGGCTGGACTACAAGGTCAGCGATTATCTCCGGGAGGGCAGAACGGAGCTTCCCCTGGTCTTCTACCCCCAGGTCACGGACACCCACGCTCGTTTCCACACGGATTTCATCAGCTTCTCCGGTCTGGGCATGCAGCCTCTGGCTACGATCCCCATGCGCTACGGTTTCCTCATAGAGATGATCCAGCGGGCGCTGCCCCGTCTGGAATCCCACGGCACGGTCACCTGGGACATCTATCCCTTCTATGACAAGGGGAAGGTCTTCCTGACCGGCACCGTCAGCCTCAGCATCAAGGCCGAGGATCTGAAGCCCTGGTAAATACAGCATAATACAAAACTACCCGAAGAACGTTACGCTTCTTCGGGTAGTTTTTTATGGAAGGTCTGCCTGCGGCACGGGGTTGAATTATTTCATCCGTCAAACAGAAATTTGTCGGTCTGTTTAGGAACTAATAACTAAGAGCTAAGGACTAAAAACTGAGGTGTGCCTCCGGCACAGATTTGGAATATTTAGCCCTTCAAACAGAAATTCGTCGAACAGTTTGCCGCAGCCAAAGCCACCCGTATCGGGAGGATTTTCAGGCTATGAATCAGGTATCAAATACGCAATGTCATTGCGAGGCCACTTGTGGCCGTGGCAATCCGCATCCCTAAAAACTACCGTTTTACACTAAATTCCCATATAATCGAAACATTTAGGGGAACGGATTGCCACGTCGGGCATAGCCCCCCTCGGAATGACATGGCGCTTCGGTAGCCTCTGCTTCTATGGGCAACGAGGCTTTGGGCGTAAGCAACCAGACCGATAAACATCTGGGCACCTCTAAAAACTACACCTAATCGCCACTGTAAGTGATATGGCGAATTTTTTGAAAACTCACAGCAACAAATTACGCTGTTCGCGTCTAAATC
>JAZNVK010000108.1:0-9860 GCA_045592805.1 Faecousia sp. | reverse complement strand
GGCACCCGCGCCTACAAGGACGCCATCTCTGCCGCCCGTAAGGATGCTGCCAAAAAGATCAAGGCTCTCCGCACCGAAAAGGATGCGGACGATGTAAGAAAGGCCGAGATCCAGGAGGAGATCAAGAAGATCAACGCGGAGCTTGGCGCGGTTGTGGACAAGAACCGGGCTCTGATCAAGGATGCGCGGACCGACAGCAAGGAAGTTGACAAGCATTATGTCCAGACCCTGCTGAAAGAACTGGAAGAAGAGTACGCCCGGAAATTCCAGATGGCGGAAGGCGACGACGAGTTGCTGAAAAAGCTGAAAAAGGAATACCAGAACCGGTGCCGCGTCGCAAAGAAGAGCAAGCTCATCACCCAGATCCAGATGATCTTCCAGGACCCCATTGCTTCTCTCGACCCCCGTATGACCGTTCGTGATATCATCGCTGAGGGCCTGGTGATCAACGGCATCACCGACAAGGCATATATCAACGAGAAGGTCTACGAGATTCTGGAAATGGTCGGCCTTGTGCGTGAGCACGCAGACCGCTACCCCCACGAATTCTCCGGCGGTCAGCGTCAGCGTATCGGTATTGCCAGAGCGGTTATCATGCAGCCTGAAATGATCATTGCTGACGAGCCTATCTCGGCTTTGGACGTGTCCATTCAGGCACAGGTCATCAACCTGCTGAATGACCTGCGTGATCGCCTCGGTCTGACCATTCTGTTCATCGCCCACGACCTGTCGGTGGTTAAGTACTTCTCTGACAGAATCGGCGTTATGTACTTCGGTAAGATGGTTGAGCTGGCAGACTCTGACGAGCTTTTCAAGAACCCGCTGCACCCCTATACCAAATCCCTTCTCTCCGCAATTCCGCTGCCCGATCCCATCTACGAGAAGCAGCGCACCAGAATCATCTACAATCCCATTGCTGAGCACGATTATTCTGTGGATACTCCCTCCTTCCGAGAGATCACCCCGGGACATTTCGTACACTGCAATGATGCAGAAGAAGAGAAGTATAAGCAGCAGATCAAGTAATAGGATGGTTGTTTACAGTGGAACAGGAAACCAAAATCAAGTTAAGAAATTACGGAATATGTGTTGGCGTTGAGCTTCTGCTTGCTTTCCTGGTGGTCTGGTCTAAGGGCTTCTTTACACATAGTGCCGCGGTAAATATGCAGATCCTTTCCGATGCATTCTTTGTCTCCGGTATTCTGATGACCCTGTTTGCCGGTCTCATGTATGTCAGCGGCGAGGGAGCTCTCATCGGTGTCTCCTATGTATTGAGAAATGTAGTGCTGTTCTTCATCCCCATGGGCAGATTAAAACACGAAAAATTCGGTGATTACCGCGAAAGAAAGCTTGCGAAAGCGAAGAATCGCAACAACAGCTGTATTCTTGTTACAGGACTTATTTTCCTTTCTGTTGGAATTATCCTTACAATTATTTGGTATTCGTCCTATTTCAACATGTATGCATAAAAAAGAATCCCCGTGCAGCTTTGCACGGGGATTTTTGTATCAAATTAAAGGGAGTGTTCCTTGATGGCCTCGAAGCTCTCTGTACTGATAACGTGCTCGATACGGCAGGCGTCCTCTGCAGCGATGTCCTCGGGGACACCCAGGGAGCAGAGCCAGCGGGTCAGCACGTTATGCCGTTCCAGCATACTCTCTGCGATCTCCCGTCCTCTGGGCAGGAGGGTGATAAAGCCGCCGGAATCTACCTGAATATAGCCGTTTTCACGGAGATTTTTCATAGCAACCGATACGCTGGGTTTGGAGAACTCCAGCTCATTGGCAATATCCACAGACCGAACAGCGCCGGTACGCTGATGCAGGATCAAAATCGTCTCCAAATAGTTTTCTGCCGATTCGTGAATTCTCATAGCGGTCCTCCTAAATCTTTTGTTTAGTATACCATAAATTACAAAGCAAAGCAAGACAGCATATCAGACATAAATAATAAAGAGACCAACCAACATTCCGGCAATGGCGGAGAAGGCAGGGAGCTTGCTGTGATACATTAAAATCGCCTGTGGCAGGATCTCACCAAAAACCACATACAGCATGGCACCGCTGGCAAAGCCCAGGCTGAGCGCCAAGCCAATGGCTCCGATCTCCCCTAAAAGGAAACCCAGAAGGGCGCCGATCACCGTGGGAATTCCGGACAGTGCGGAGATCAGTACTGCCTTGGAGCGGTTCATACCGCCGCTGATCAAGGGAACCGATACCGCCATTCCCTCGGGAATGTTGTGCAGACCGATTAAGATGGCGAGCACAAGGGCTGCATCGCCCATGACACCCTTATTACTTGCATAGGAAGCGCCAATGGTCATACCTTCGGGCACATTGTGCAGCGCAATGGCGCTGGCCATAACAATGCCGGCTATGAATAGCGTCAGCTTATTGTCCTTCCTCCGGTAGTGTGCCTGCAGATGATCGCTGTGGATCAGCTCATCCAGGTCATCCGCTGTTTTTGGGTGATTCTCGTCAATGTGGGGTACTTCCGGATTGGTTTTGCGGTCAATCAGGTAATTCAAGAGATAGATAATAATTACGCCCAATGCAATGGCAGCGATCACCGTATAGATGCCCACCTGGGTCTCAATGGCCTCGGTGATCAGGTCAAAGCAGACGACGCTGATCATAACACCTCCGGCAAAGCTGAGAAGCAGGCTGACCGTTCGGTTGGAGTCCTTTTGCAGCACTGCACCCAGGAGACCGCCCAGACCGGTACCAATGACTCCCGCGATGAAAGTTGTCAGCAGCAGCGTTCCGACTACGCCCATAAGGGTACCTTCTTTCTCTTTCTTATCTACAAGATCATAGCATATATCTGCTGAAATTACAATACAATTATTCCTGAAAAAGCCGCAAGGGAATCCTTGCGGCTTTGCTGTCAACGGATAAAATTGGTGCGGAGCGGTGCCTCTTTTTTCGGAGCGGGGATACCGGCAGCCTTACCTGCTTCGATGCATTTCAGCAGCCAGGCCATGTTTTCGCCCAGGGTGCGCATGGTCTGCATACCCTCCTCGTCCTTCAGAACCTCCTCCGTCGTGTTGCCGTGTACCTGATTCCAGTACTGGCTGGTGACAATGGGCATGGAGCTGATGCCGAAATACTTATGCAGCCGATCGTAGGCAGCGGAAGCACCGCCTCTGCGGCAGGAGACCACAGCGGCACCGGGCTTGCCCTTCAGCTTGGCAGAGGCGCTGTAGAACAGCCGATCCAGAAAGGCGGTGGACTGTCCGCTGGGGCCTGCATAGTAGACAGGCGCACCGATGATCAGCGCATCAAATTCATCCAAACGGGCGGCCAGGGCATTGACACCGTCGTCGAAAATACAGGGCGCACCCTTTTTGCACTTGCCGCAGGCAATGCAACCGGCTACGGCCTGCTTGCCGATCTGGTAGATCTCGGTTTCAATGCCGTTCCGGTTCAGCTGTCCGGCAACCTCGTTCAATGCGGTATAGGTACAGCCCTTCTCGTTGGGGCTTCCGTTAAAAAGAAGTACTTTCATCGAAATCCTCCTTGCCTTCTTCTCAGGTCATCGCCCTTGAAGACCATGACCCGATAGTTACCAAGCACACGGGAACTGATCTGGGCATGGTACCACTGCTCAAAGGCATTGGTATCCAGATTGGTGGAGATGATAGTGGAGCGATTTTCCATCAGGCGCGTATTTACGATACGGTACAGAGCGGAGAGGGTGAACTGGGTGGTCATCTCCGAACCCAGGTCATCGATGATGAGCAGATCGCACTCAAAGTACTTTTTGATGCTGTTGCGCTCCTCCTCGGTGCCGTTACCGAATTTGATCCGTTCAAAATCTTCAAATATGCTGATGGCCGTTTCATATACCACACTATAGCCACGGTCTGCTACCTGCCTTGCAATGCAGGCAGACAGGAAGGTCTTGCCCAAACCGGTGCTGCCGGAAAAGAGCAGATTTCCCGAGCCCGGGCCAAAACCTGCGGCGAAGTTGCGGCAATGCCTTAAATTCTGTGTCATCAGCGCGCGGGGAGTCGCTCCGATGGTATGGTCATACTGGTCGGGATACACATCCAGGCGGAAATTATCAAAGGTCTCACGACCGCTGCCGATGAGGCTGGTCAGTTCCTTCTTCTGTTCCTGGCGGCATAGCTCCTTGAGACAGGAGCACATTTTTGCGCCGTAATAGCCTCTGCCACCGCACTTACTGCAAACAGGGGAGTCGTCCAGGTAGCCCTCTTCGAAATCACCGGCTTCAATGATCCACTCCCGTTCCCGTTGCAGTTCCCGGTTTTTCTCGCGAATTTGCCCCAGGGTCAAGCCGGGGTTCTCCTCGCTTCGAAGGGCAATGGATGCCAGCTGCACCATATTCAGCCGCAGTTCCCGGTCGATCTCTCTCAGCCGGGGGTATTTTTTATACGCATTCTGCAGATGATCTTCGTTTTCGCGATCCCGTTCTGCCTTGGCCTGATCCAGCCGTTGTCTGGCTCTGCGAAGGATCTCTTCACTATATGCCATTGTAGTCCTCCTCTACACCGGCCAGGGCCATGGCCACGGCCTGTTTTTCCAGGGGGGAAAGCTCCTGCCCGGGGCGGATAAAATTCTTACCGGCAGGTGGTTTGCGTTTGTTCATTACCTTGGGAGCGCCGTCGCCCTGAGCGATCTGCTGCGGTGTCATCAGACCCTTCTCGTGCCAGCTGCTGAGAATGGAATTCATATATGCCCATCTCAGGCCGCCGGTATTCAGGCAGGTGCGTTCATAGGCCATGCGGATCACCTCGTCCGTGAAGCCCATGTTGATCCAGTTGGACAGGTGCTGCTCCTCTGCAGAGGTCAGCTTCCGCTGATCGATCTGCAGCTGCAAACGGAGCTGCTGAATACGGCTATGTAGCTGCAGCTGGGTCTGTATATAGTAGCTGGCGGTCTCAAAGGTATCGATGCCTTCATCCGCCCAGCGATAGGCTTCTTTTTCAATAGAGCGCATAGAGGGTGCGCGGGAACCCTTGCGGCGGTTACGCTCAATACAGAAGTGCAGCAGCAGACCTACAACCTCTGTGGGCAGGCGCAGATAGTCGGTAATGGCCAGCAGAGTTTTCAGCTCTTCCGTAGACAGGGTGCGACCCAGCCGTCTTTGTGCCTCGCCTACCAGCTTGGGGAATTGACCGTCACGGTTGCGCATAGCGCCCTGAAGATCGGCATCTGTATAGCTGGGACGCTCCGGTTGCATGATGGTATGATAGGCCTCCTGCCACATGCCCATCTGACGCAGGCTGTCCGTAGCATGTACCATCTGCGGAACCGTGAAATGCAGGGCATCCAGAGCCGTTTCCAGAGGTGCGCCGGCCTTGCGGTAGAGATAAAGGGCAACCGCATCAGAGCAGCCGCAGGAGAGCAGCTTCCTCAATTCTTCACTTGTGAGGGAAATGCCTTGCATATCTATTTTCTCCATTCTCTTTCAAAGTAGACCCATTATATCATATGGCCATCTGTGGAGCAAGCATGGGACAGTAGAAAAAAACAGAGAAAAATGTCGTCAAAATTTGTCGTCTTCCTACATCTTGGGGTACTGTTACGCTCAGACCACAAAGCCCCCGTTTACTGCCAGAATCTGCCCGGTGACAAAGCTCGCTTTCGCCAGGTATAGAAGTGCTTCTGCCACATCCTCACCGCTTCCCAGACGCTCCAGGGGTGTCTCCTCCGCAAGGGCGGCGAGGGTTTCTTCTCCCAGACACTCTGTCATTTCTGTGCGGATCACACCGGGACTGACGCAGTTGACACGAATTCCCGATGGAGCCAGCTCTTTTGCCAGCGCCTTGGTCATGGCGATGATCGCCCCCTTGCTGGCAGAGTAGGCGACCTCACAGGAAGCGCCCACCTGACCCCACATGGAGGCCGTATTGATAATGCAGCCCTGCTGCTTCTCCAGCATAGCCGGTAAAACGGCGCGGACACAGTGATAGACACCCTCCACATTAACCGCAAAC
The DNA here is from genome assembly GCA_045592805.1 of Faecousia sp. Classification (GTDB taxonomy): domain Bacteria; phylum Bacillota; class Clostridia; order Oscillospirales; family Oscillospiraceae; genus JAZOXB01. The sequence goes on along the minus strand of JAZNVK010000108.1, from coordinate 3,898 downwards.
AGCCGTCGGAACTCTTCGGGACGGATCTGAGAGATCAGTCCATAATGTGCCACGGCAGCATTGTTGATCAGAATATCCACCTTCGGAATGGCAGCCACGGCATTTTGTACCGAGGTTTCATCGGATACATCACAGCGGACGGCGGCAGCTCCGGTCTGCGCCGCAACAGCCTTTGCGGCCGCCTCATTACTTTGGTAGAAGAAAGTGACTTTATAGCCTGCTTCGCAAAAGGCCTTTACGGCGGCGGCGCCGATACCACGGGAGCCACCGGTAATTAATACATGCTCCATGACAATTGCTCCTTTTCATAAAAAAGCCCCTCGCAAGAGGGGCTTGGATCTCAGCGTCTTCTGGATCTGGTTTTGTGTTCATACTGACGGCAGCCGGCAATCTTGCTGTCGGAGTCGGACATAAATTGCTTCAGCTTCTCCTCAAAGGTAGCCGGAGCGGCAGGCTTCGGGGCGGGGGCGGCAGGTCGCTGGGAGCGGACGGGCTTGAGCTGCTCCTGTGCGCGTTTGATGGACAGAGAGATCTTGCCGTTTTCAATGCTCAGCACTTTAACCGTAACGGTCTGACCTTCTGTCAGATGGTTACGAATATCGCTGACATAGGTGGCGGCAATCTCAGAGATATGCACCATACCTACCTGCTGCTCAGAGAGCTGAATAAATGCGCCAAACTTGGTAATGCTTTTTACCTTACCTTCTGTGATTGTGCCGACAGTAAGCTCCATATATGTGTGTGATCCCTTCCTTGAATGGTGTTTATTGATCTGTATCTGTATAGATGACCTCGTCATCAAAGCAGTAGTCCAGCCGTTCCCGTGCAATCTCGATGACAGAGTCATCACTGCCCAAATCGCGGATATCTTCCTTGATGGCTTCGTTTTCAGCAATCAGGGCATCATTTTGGCGGGAGAGCGCCTCGGCCTCGGATTCTGCCTGACGAATCCTGGGCTGGAGAATGAGTACGGTGGTGATGGAGAATACCAGCAGCACCAATAGAACCAGCATCGTGGTCAGTGAAGATCTGCGCAGACGCACGGTCTGACCCCTCCTGTCTTTGGTTTTTCTTTCTATGTCCTTTTATTCTAACCGATTTTTTTCCAAATGAAAAGACTTTTTTTGAAAAAATTAGCAAAAATTTTATCATTTTGCCCATAATTAGGCATAATTTTTGGAATGGAAGCAGAATTGCTGTCCAAAGAAGGCGAAAACCGGGAAAGAGCAATCGGCTGAGGGTGAAAAAATAGATCACCGCACCCAGAATGGTAGCGGGGAGAATGAAAATTCGATATTCACCCTGACCCACGTAGAAGGCAAAGAGCAGATTACCGCAAAGACACAGCAGACAAAACAGCAGATCCAGAAACTGGGTGACTCCACGTAGTTTGCGCCGCAACCCCCGAAGAAAATCGTAGCAAATTCCGTAGCAGAAGCCAAGCAGGACAGCCAGCAGGAACTGGCTGCCCTGTAGAGAAAGGGCCAGCTCCATCAGCCGAACAAGCGGCGGAAAAAGCCGCCGGACTTATGCAGCTCCTCATAGGTCAGAGAATGTACCGTGCCCTCCACCCGGACCTGACCTCCGTCAATGGACAGCGTATGTAATTGAAGTCCTTCGCCCCGGACGATCAGCATCCCGCGTACCGTTTGAAGCAATACCGTATTTTCGTCGAAGCTCTCTACTTCCTGAACACCGCTTACAGAGAGTCTGCTTCGATTTTCCAGGTGCATTTCGTGCAAATCCAGGCGATCTGCGCCTTCCTTGGTCATAATGAAATCCCCTCCGCTGTATATATACGGCGGAGGGGAGAAATTTATGACTCAATTTCCTCGGGATCATAGAGATTTGCAGGCAGGACGTTGGAGAGTTCAATCAGGGCAGGGTTACGGCCACCGTAAGGGTCGGTGTGGAACAGCATACTGCGAAGAGAAATGGGCGCGCGCACCAGGCTGATGGAAAGTGTTGCCGTGGTACCCTTGCTGCTGCTCACCAGCGTGAGGTCTCCGCCATGAAGGGCGGCGATCCGTTTTGCTACAGGAAGCCCCAGACCGATGCCGCTGCGGGGGTCGGAGGAGGCATAGGGCTTTGCTTTGGAGAAGATACCTGCAAGGATCTCGGGACGGATACCCTCGCCGTTGTCCTCCAAATGGATCAGCAGCTGCTGCTCCTGCTTCTCGCAGAACAGGTGCAGTGTACCGCCCTTTGGCGTGTAGGTCATTGCGTTGGCGAGAATTTGGTAAAGGGCTCTTTCTAAAAGCGCACCATCCACCGTGGCCTGCAGGGGGGCGGGCAGCGGATCATAGCGCAGGCAGTAACCGGCGGAGGTAAGCAGTGGACGGCAGGTATCTGCGAAGCTATCCAGAAGCTCGCTGATATCGCGTAGCCTGCGCTGCGCTGCGCCGTTTTCTGCAAGGAGGCGGCCGCTTTCGCTGCTGTGGGTACACAGGCGCTGCAGCTGATAAATGGCACGGTTTACCTCAGCGGCGGCACTTACACTACGATCAGAGCGGTTATCCGACAGACTTTCAAATAAGCTGTTTGCGGCAGAAACCAGTTCCTGTAAGGGGCGGCGCATGGCATCAGAGAAGGGGAGACTCTCCGCTGCTGCTGCAGGCGAAGCCATGGGGGAGGCAATGACCAGCAGCTGATCCTCCCACGGCTGAATGGTGGCGCTATAGCTCTGCCCCGACAGCTCTATGGTGATTTGGAGTCGGCTGTTATTGTCGCAGAGCTTGATAGACGTGGGATCCTGACGGAAAATACACTCCAGAGGAAGCTCCATAAGATGCAGCGCCTCCGCGGTAGCATTGCACCAGACGATCTGCCCCTCACCCATGAGGAAGGCCGGCTGCGGAAGAATATTCAGAATTTTGTACAGTTGATCGTTCAAAATAACTACCTCCCATAGCGCTTCCTGTGTATTATTTGCCGCCAAAGGAAATCCTTGCGTGGTAAATCCTGCATGTCGAAATTTGTCGATTTTGCTTATGCCCCTATCATATCCTATTTTTACGGAAAACGCAAGGATTTCCTGTAAAATTCCGGTTGTTATTTACGAACAAACGTGTTATAATAAAGTTTCAGAAAAAACAAGCGAGGAGGAAGACGATGCGAGACAGTATTTTGGTACGGGGCGCCCGTGAGAATAACCTGAAGGAAGTGGATGTAGAAATTCCACGCAATCAGCTCAGTGTTTTCACAGGGCTCTCCGGCTCCGGCAAGTCCTCCCTGGCCTTTGATACCATCTATGCCGAGGGGCGCAGACGCTATGTGGAATCCCTGTCTGCCTATGTACGCCAGTTCCTGGGACAGATGGATAAGCCTGATGTGGATGTGATCGAGGGGCTTTCTCCGGCGATCTCCATTGACCAGAAAACCACCTCTAAAAATCCCCGCTCTACCGTGGGTACCGTGACAGAGATCTATGACTATCTCCGTCTGCTCTGGGCCCGTGCCGGTACGCCCCACTGCCCCAAGTGCGGCAGAGAAATCCGCCGCCAGAGCATTGACCAGATCGTGGACAAGGTGCTGGCCATGGAGGAGGGAACCAGATTCCAGGTACTCTCTCCCGTGATCCGAGGCAAAAAGGGCGAGCACGTCAAGGTGTTTGAGGATGCACGGAAGGGCGGCTTTGCCCGTGTCCGTGTGGATGGGATCAACTACGACCTGACAGAGGACATCTCTCTGGATAAGAATAAAAAGCACCATATTGAGCTGGTGGTGGATCGCCTGATCCTCCGTGGGGACATTACCCGCCGCCTGACAGACAGCATCGAGACGGCACTCGCTCATTCCGATGGTCTGGTGCTCATCCATCAGACCCAGACCGATGAATTGACCCTGTTCTCCAGAAACTACGCCTGCGATGACTGCGGCATCTCCATGCCGGAGCTGT
>JAZNVK010000107.1:0-2553 GCA_045592805.1 Faecousia sp. | reverse complement strand
GTTGAGCTGATCACCCCCATCGCTATCGAAGAGGGTCTGCGCTTCGCTATCCGTGAAGGTGGCCGTACCGTCGGTTCCGGCGTTGTTATCGGTGTGACCGAGGACTAATTCCTAAACATAGAGAACGAGAGCTTCGGCTCTCGTTCTTTTTTGTTGTTGAGATAGGTCACGCCTAAATTTTCGGAGGGAAGAAAAGTGTGAAAGGAAACCGTCAGGGTGTCCTTTCGCGTTCAATAACCCGCCCGCAGGCGATATAATCTCAAAACAGATCTTTTCCTCTGCTCTGTTTTGAGATTTAGATGTCAGTTTAATGAAAATGACCTTTGGGCCTTTTCAATAAGCTGACGAGAGCTTCGGCTCTCGTTCTTTTTTTCATTTCATCGTATTTTCCCTTGACAGCCTATGGAATAAAGAGTAAAATAAACCAAGAAGCAGACGCTTCATCCTAAAGAAGAGAGGGAAGATTTATGAGTAAGTTTTGTACCCAATGCGGCAATGCCGTAGAGGATAATGCCACCTTCTGCACCCAGTGCGGAGCCTCCCTGGCTGCACCTCAGGCTGCCCCCCAGCCCGAGCCTCAGCCTGTCTATCAGGCACCCCAGCAGCCTGTGTATCAGCAGCCTGTCTACCAGGCACCCCAGCAGCCCGTATACCAGCAGCCTGTTTATCAGCAGCCTGTGTACCAGCAGCCCGTGTACCAGCAGCCCGTTTATCAGGCCGCTCCGCAGGTTCAGGGCAACGGCGCAGGTACCGCCGGCATGGTTCTTGGCATCATCGCCATCGTCTTTGCCATGGTTGGTCTCTTTGCCTTCATGGGTAGCCCCTGGGCAATTGGCTTCTCCCTGGTTGTGTGGGTCATTGCAGGCATCCTGATGCTCCCCGGCCTCGGCCTCTCTCTGGGCGGCTCCTTCGGCAACAAGCCCAAGGGCAAGGCAATTGCCGGTCTTGTTATGAACTGCCTGGTTCTGTTCCTCTGGATTTACATCATTGTGGCAGCAGACTCCCTGTTCCGCTATCTGTAATTCATAAATCGAATTATTTCGCGGCAGCTTCACAGCTGCGGCGATTTTTATGCAACAAAAAGGAGTCCGGGAAAGCCCGAACTCCTTTTTTCATGATTTAGATCAGAATGCCCAGTTGCCCTTGCGGAAGATGGGGACGGTCTTGCCGTCACGGGTGATGGCATCGATGTCCATATCTTCGGAGCCGATCATAAAGTCCTCGTGGATCATGGAGTCGTTGATGCCCATTTCCTGGCACTGCTGCAGGCTGTAGTTCTCGAAATTCTGAATGGTATCGGCAAAGCCACGGCCAAGAGCCAGATGGCAGGCTGCGTTCTCGTCAAAGAGAGTTTCGTAGAACAGCAGGCCGGTGTTCTGAATGGGGGAGTCATAAGGAACCAGAGCGCACTCTCCCAGATAGGCAGCGCCCTCGTCCATCTCCACCAGCTTCTTCAGCAGCTCCTCGTTCTTCTCGGCGTGGATCTCCACTACCTTGCCGCCTTCAAAACGGATGGAGAAGTTTTCTACCAGCTGACCCTGAACGCTCAGAGGCTTGGTGGAGTATACGATACCCTCAGCCACGCCCTTCTTGGGGGAGATGAAGACCTCCTCCGAGGGAATATTGGGGTTAAAAAGGATGCCCTGCAGGCTGGTGTCAGCGCCGCCCTTGAACTCGCCCTGCTCGATCATGCCCACACGGAAGTCAGTACCGTTGGCACTCTTGTAGACCAGAGTCTCAATGCCCAGGCTGTTGAGATAGTTGCAGCGGTTCTTCAGGTCCTCATTGTGTGCCTTCCAGGCGGCAATGGGATCCTCGTCCACACGGGAGGCGGCCAGAATGGCCTCCCACAGCTTTTCAATGGCCTGTGCCTTAGACAGCTTGGGGAAGAGCTTCTTTGCCCAGGCTGCGCCGGGGACAGCGGCGATACACCACTGGTATTTGTTCTCCAGCTGATCACGGTAGGGCTTGATGACCTTCATCTTGGACTGCTGCGCCTTGATCATCTTCTCCTGATTCACGCCCTTCAGACCGTCGGGGTCTTCAGACACCAGATAGATACGGCAGGGGATCTCCTCCAGATAGTGCTTCCAGCGGGCTTCCTCCCAGTCGGCCACAGTGCCCAGATTCTTCTGACTGCGCCAGCGGATCTGGATCTTGTCCAGGGGCTGATAGGTCCAATCTACGATGACCCGTTTGGCACCGGCACGGTAGCACTCTTCCACCACCATCTTCACAAATTCCGGCTGATCCAGCTCAGCAGTGACGATGACCTCCTGCCCCTTCTGCACATTGATGCCGCAGCGGGCAATGAGGTTGGCATATTTTCTCAAAGTTGTCTTTTTCATAGGAACCTCCTTGGTTTGACATTCTGTATTATATTATACCAAAGCGCCCGTGGAAATGCAATAGCTCTTCCAACGCAGTAAGATAAACGGAAATTTATATTTGGTGAATAACGAATGGTGAATAGTGAATAATGGAGGTATCGGCTCCGCCGATTTATTTAAAATCAATGCGCAAAGCGCATACCTTCGCCATTCACCATTCACT
>JAZNVK010000106.1:0-13243 GCA_045592805.1 Faecousia sp. | reverse complement strand
AGGCGCAGGCATCCTCAACGGCATCACCTACGAGGGCGACAACGAGATCTATCTGGCACCTCAGGGTCTGGCTACCCGTGCCCAGGCTGCCAAGCTGATCGTCACCTTTGTCATCTATGCTGAGGAGAACAGCAATCCTGTAATTCAGTAATCTGCTGCTCCAATTGAAGAATTAAGTCATAAACCCGAGCGGCACGCTTCTTTGGGAGCGTGCCGCCTTCTCTAACATCCTTATCACCGACAAACAGTTCGAAATATTCCTGTTTGCGGAATGAGTATTCCAAATTCGTACTGTACCTGTTTCCGTGTACAGGGCAGGGGAAAGCCCTGCCCCCCTTCTGTACGGTTTCGTGCCGTCCATACCCCAATATGCGGCACAAAATATGGAGCGTGCGATTTTCTGATTTTGCTGTTCAGAGCGGCCTGTGCAAAGCTGCAGTATGCTTCGCGAGGATATTTTGCTGAAAAAACGCATCCTTGTACAAAAAATCAGCACTTGACATTTTGACGCTGCAGGATGTAGAATAAAAGTTACTATGTCCGAAATGGAGAGAAATGCTATGGGTTACGAGATCGTGCGCAAACCGTTTATGCTGATGGAGACGGTTGCGATGGTCTATAAATATGTCAACGGAATTCCCTTTCAATCTGCCATCAGCCGCCAGCGCTTTTTTATGAATAACGCAACCTACGCCGAGCGGAGCAAAAAAATGTCGAGACTCCAGCAGATCACCGACGAAGTTTGTGCCGACCTGGATGTGAACGACATCCTGGTGCAGCACTATTTCCGTCAGGCCAGTGATGATCCCGACAGCGTTTGCCTGGCGCAGGTCATGACCCATCCCTTCTGCTCCCTCCGGGAGCCGGATCTCCGTGCCAATGTCCGTGACATCTGCGAGCTGTGGGAGGATCTGAAACGCCGTGGCTACTGGCTGACCTCTGCCGAGCAGAATCTGGTTTTTACCTTTACGGATGCCCCTGATTGTCCCGGCGATCTTTTTATGCAGATCAAGAATCTCCGTTTCCCCGGGGATTTCCGCATGAAAATGTATGAATGCTTCCGGGATTTTCCCGCGGCCATGGCAGAATTGGCTGATCTGATCGAGCCTCTGGCGCAGAAGCTGGAGGCGGTGTTCCACCGGGAGAGCGATCTGTTCCGCCGGACCGAGACCTATTGGGATGAGTTTTTCCAAAAAACAGAGCTGAAGGACTTTGTAGCTACTTTTGCCGCCCCCACTTTCCTGAAGAAAATGGGCGAAAATACCCGTGTGGCGGTTCTGCTGATGGATAGCGACCTGCTCACTGCTACCTCTGCAGGCTCTCACCTGAATCTGGGCTATAACACCCTCTATATCGGCTGCGCCATTCCCACCAACGGTCTGCCCCGCAGCCGTGGCGGCGATCTGGAGACCGTGGGCAATATGCTTAAATGCATCAGCGACAAAAGGCGCCTGGAGATCCTCCGCCGCCTGAGCAGAGAACCTTCCTACGGTCTGGAGCTGGCAGAGGTCATGGGAGTAGACTCCGGTCATATGTCCCGTATACTGTCCCAGATGCACTCCTACGGTTTCCTGCGGGAGGACAAGGATCGACTCCGTGTCTACTACCGAACCGACCGTGAAGCCATCCACAGCTTCCTGGAACTGGTGGAGAACTCCATTTTCATAGACTGACTTGCTGACGAGGCTGCCAAAAGGCAGCCTCGTTTTTGTAAGCACTACCGTCAAATAAATGTTTATCGGTCTGTTGCAGTTCTGCACGACACCGTAGGGGCGCACCCACGTGTGCGCCCGCTGCACCGCCGTCAAATAGATGTTTATCGAACTGTTTGCTTTTGTCCAAATCCACCTTTTCAATAGAGGAATAGTCTACCGAAAAGCCATGTCATTGCGAGGAGGGCGCAAGCCCGACGTGGCAATCCGTTCCAAAAATATTTCGATTATATGGGAATTTCGTGTAAAAACGGTAGTTTTTAAGGATGCGGATTGCCACGGCCACAAGTGGCCTCGCAATGACATTGCGTAATATATCGTCTCTCTCATAGTACGAAATTATTCCTAATACTGGAGGCTTTGGCTACGACAAACTGTTCGATAAATTTCTGTTTGACGGAATATAGATTATAAATCCGTGCCGGTGGTATGCCTTCGTTCTTAGTCCCCGGCTTTCAGTTAATAGCCATTGTCTCCGGGCAGACCGAAAATATCATCCTATGCTGCACTGTGGTCTGGCAGGAGAGTGATGCGTGACAAATGCTTTGCCTGATATTTCCAACTTTCCCAACTTTTCTGCTGAAAATTGCCCTTTCTTCTGCTGAATTTATTGACAGACAGGGACTGATTTGGTATAATGCGCATAAAGTCAGAAGGTTCTGCAAATTTTACAGAAAGCAACCTTGCAGAAACCTCCTGAACGGAACCCAGCCGCCTGTGCGGCAAGCAGAAACAAGGAGGTTACCCCAGTGAAACAACATCTTTTTACCCGTCTGTTGTCCCTGCTGATGGTTATCGCCCTTCTGGCCGGCTTTGCCCTTCCCGTAGGGGCTGCCGAGACCGGGGACGAGACCCTCATCACCATTACCAAGGTGGACAACAGTGAGGTTTCCGTTGACCTGCGTGGCGACGCAGAGGAGACCACGGCTGACACAGAGCCCTATGCCCCTACGGACATGGTTCGTGTGTCCATCTTCCTGAACACCAAGTCCACCATCGATTCCGGCTTCTCCACCGAGGAGATCGCTCTGAACGATGCGGCTATGGCTTACCGTGACCGTTTGGAAAGCGAGCAGGCCAATATCACCGCCTCCATTGAGAAGGCTACCGGTCGGGAGCTGGACGTGGTATGGAACCTGACTCTTGCTGCCAATGTCATCTCCGCCAATGTGCCCTATGGCCAGATCGAGACCATTGAGAGCATCCAGGGCGTCAGCGAGGTTCTCATTGAGACCTGCTACGAGCCCATGGTGCTGGATACCGACTATCCCGCCGATCCCAACATGGCCACTTCCTCTGAGCAGATTGGTTCCGCTGCCGCCTGGGCAGCAGGCTACACCGGCGCAGGCTCCCGTATTGCCGTCATCGACACCGGTGCCGACACCGACCATATCTCTCTCAGCGCTGCCGGCTTCCTCTACTCTCTGGAGCAGAACGCCGCCAAGCTAGGGATGAGCAAGGATGCCTACATGGCCTCCCTGAAGCTTCTGACCGCTGACGAGATCGAGAAGCTCTCCGGCGAGCTCAATGCCTCTACCGGCGCCGAGTCCTACATCAACGAGAAGATCGCCTACGGCTACAACTACGTTGACAAGGATCTGGACGTGACGCACGACAATGACGAGCAGGGTTCCCACGGCTCGCACGTCTCCGGCATTGCCACTGCCAACAGCTACGTCTATGTGAACGAGAGCTACCTCAATGCCCTGGAAAGCGCCAAGCTGCAGGGTGTGGCACCCGATGCACAGCTGCTGAGCATGAAGGTCTTCGGCAAGACCGGCGGCGCTTATGACTCCGACTACATGGCCGCCATTGAGGACGCCATCGTCCTGGGCTGCGATGTTGCCAACCTGTCCCTGGGTACTGCCGCCCCCGGCAACTCCCGCCATGCTACCCCTGCCTATCAGGAGATCATGGAGAATCTGACCAAGGCAGGCATGGTAGTGACCATCTCCGCCGGTAACTCCGGTTCCTGGGTTACTTATGCGGAAAACGGCGGCTACCTCTATTCCGACGATGCCAACATGAGCACCACCGGCGCTCCCGGCTCCTTCACCAACTCCCTGGCCGTTGCCTCCGTGGACAACGACGGTACCACCGGCTACTATGTCTCCGTGGGAGGCAACATGATCGTTTATAACGACTCTGAGCCCGGCGAGTTCACCAACGAGCCCTTTATCACCCTGGCAGGTGACCATGAGTACGTCTTTATCGACGGCTACGGCACTGCCGAGGAATTCGCTGCCGTAGGCGAGGCCCTGAAGGGCAAGATCGCCGTCTGTTCCCGTGGCGAGATCTCCTTCTACCTGAAGGCACAGTATGCCGTAGAGGCAGGTGCTATCGCTACCATCATCTACGACAACCAGCCCGGTATCGTCAATATGGATCTGACGGATTATCCCTACACCCAGCCCGCCGTCTCCCTGACCCAGAAGGACGGCAATGTGATCCGTGAGAACTCCACGCCCGTCAAGGACGAGGAGGGCAATATCCTCTACTACACCGGCACCATGACCGTCAGCAGCACCCTGGGTACCGGCCAGTATGAGAGCGAGTACTACACCATGTCTGACTTCTCCAGCTGGGGCGTTCCCGGCTCTCTGCAGATGAAGCCCGAGATCACCGCCCCCGGCGGCCTGATCTTCTCCATCGAGGGTACCCATCCCTCCGGCACCGCCTACGAGGTCAACTCCGGTACCTCCATGGCAGCGCCTCAGGTGGCAGGTATGTCTGCTGTTATGGGTCAGTACGTCCGTGAAGCGGGTCTGGTAGAAAAGACCGGCCTCACTGAGCGTCAGCTGATCCAGAGCCTGCTGATGTCCACCGCTGTGCCTCTCCTGTCCGGCGAGAACACCTACTACCCCGTGATCCAGCAGGGTGCCGGCCTTGCCAATGTCAGCGACGCCATCTCCGCCGACTCCTACATCACCATGGCCCCCGGCTCCAGCTCCGGCGATACCGACGGCAAGGTCAAGGTAGAGCTGGGCGAGGATGCCGACCGCAGCGGCGACTACTCCGCCACCTTTACCATCCATAACCTCACCAATGAGGAGAAGATCTACGAGCTCAGCGCCGATTTCTTCATTCAGGCTCCCATCTCCGATGGCGAGACCATGTACATGGACTTCACCACCGCCCTCATCGGTGCCGACCTGACCTGGTACATCGATGGCAAGGAAGTTGTTCCCGTAAACATGGACAACCGTGACGTCAATGGCGACGGCAAGGTCAATTCCGACGACGGTCAGGCCATTTTGAACTATGCCACCGGTCTGAACGAGATCATCGACACCACTCTGGCCGACCTGGACAGCGACAACGACGTGGATACCCACGACGCTTATCTCTTCCTGAAGGCTCTGGGCAGCGGCGTGACTCCCTGCCCCGCCAACGGCAGCATCGAGGTCACTGTGAACTTCAAGCTCTCCCAGCTTTGGAAGGACACCATCGAAGCCTACTACCCCAACGGCACCTATATCCAGGGCTACATCTTCGCTGAGAGCCGTGCCAATGCAGAGGGCGTGGGCGGCACCAGCCACTCCATCCCCGTTCTGGGCTTCTATGGCAGCTGGACCGATCCCAGCATGTTCGATGTCGGCTCCTGGCCCGAGTTCTACACCGGTCAGGAGACCCGTATGCCCTACGTCGGCATCACCCGTGCCAACGACTTCAAGATCACCTATGACGATGATCCCCTGTACTACTACTCCTATTCCGGCAACCCCATCATTCCCGATGATGTCTATCGTCCCGAGCGTAATGCCATCAACTCCAAGAACTACATCTCCGGCCTGACCTTCCTGGCCATCCGTGGCGCAGCTGCCTCCCGTTTCCAGGCGGTCAACGAGACCACCGGCGAGGTGCTCCGCTCCATGGAGACCGGTCCTGTGGCAGGTGCCTACTTCCACGAGGCCTACGGCATGTGGCAGAACACCGGCAGCCTCCTGGAAACCCCCGTCTCTCTGACCAACGCCTCTGAGGGCGATGTGATCACCATGGGTCTGACTCTGGCTCCCGAGTACTATGTGGACAGCAAGGGCCATGTGAACTGGGACGAGCTGGGCGAGGGTGCTACCTTCTCCATGTCTATGACCGTGGACAACACCGCCCCTGTTCTTTACGAAGCCTCCTTTAATATGCTGGCCAACACCATCACCGTCACCGCCTCCGATAACGAGTATGTGGCTGCGGTAGGTCTGTTCAACAAGACCGGCACTCAGATCCGCTCTGCTGTTGGCTCCAAGTCCGACATCGAAAAGGGCGAGATCGCTGAGTACACCTTCTCTCTGGATGAGGTCAACGGCAAGAAGTTCCTGCTGCAGGTCATCGACTACGCAGAGAACAAGGCCACCTATCTGGTGGAAATGCAGATCGGTGAGCCTCTGCCCCTGCCCGAGATGATCGGCTTCGACATGAACAAGGTGGTCTGGACCTACTTCACCAAGGACTTTGAGTACGACTACAAGGTCGGCCTCCCCGTCCTGGAGGACTCCGATTACATCTTCTACGCCGCCACTATCGCTGAGCACTACATCTTCGCCACCACCAGCGAAGGCGACCTCTTCGTCATGCCCGAGGATGACCTCAGCGACATGACCTATATCACCACTCTGGACACGCTCCTGGTGGATATGGCCTACAACAAGGCCGACGGCAACATCTATGCCGTGGACGAGTTCAATAACTTAGTGACCTTCGACAAGCTCTCCGGCGTGGTTGAGAAGGTGGGCTCCATCGGTGTCACCACCAACACCCTGGCCTGCGACGCAGAGGGTACCTTCTACTGCAACGGCCTTGGCACCGGTGCCGTCTACTCCTTCACCCTGGACAGCCTGGACAACCCCACCATCCTGGTAGAGGACGTGGGCATCCAAACCGAGTACATCCAGTCTATGGAGATCAACCCCAACACCGGTATGCTCTGCTGGAACTCCTTCTTCCGTGAGTGGGGCGTGATCATCACCTCTTACTACTACGAGATCGACCCCAAGACCGGCGAATTCACCCAGTATGGCGACTTCTGGCACGAGATCTCCTGCCTATGTATCCCCGAGAAGTCCTCTGTGGATAACAGCTGGACCGAGCCCACCACCACCGTCACCGGCGTGACCCTGAACCGTGACAGCCTGGATCTGCTGAAGGGCGGCACTGCAGAGCTCACCGCTAACGTCAACCCCTGGACGGCTGTGGACAGATCCGTTACCTGGTCTACCTCCAACCCCGAGGTTGCCACCGTTACCTCCAAGGGTCTGGTCACTGCCAACGGTCTTGGCACCGCTACCATCACCGCTACCTCCAATCTGGATCCCAATTTCTCCGCCTCCTGCACCGTCAATGTCAGCCTGCTGGAGGTCACCTTCGAGGGTACTCTGCTGGACGATCAGGGCGTTCCCCATTTCTACACCTGGAACATGGCTGAAACCGACTCCTGGGTGGCAGGCAATGAGATCGACGTTCCCAGCATCACCTCCGTCACCTACTCCGAGCGGGAAGGTGTCTACTACATCGTCGATGCCGAAACCGACCACTGGAATGTCCACAAGGTGGGCGCTGACGGCAAGACCATCGAGACCGCTGTGAACCCCAACGGTATCCCCCTGTGGGACAGCGCTTACGCCACCTACTTCTCCGAGAAGCGTGAGAAGGAGCAGGCAGCCTTCATCTATTACTACTATCTCCTCTCTCCCAAGGATCCCATGAAGATGGATGCTGTGGGCTTCAACCTCAGCAGCATCGTCAGCTATATGACCGGCATCACCTCTCTGGGCTACGAGACCATGGAGGATGAGGAGGGCATTGTCTACGATACCGAGCACTTCGTCATGGTGGATAACCTTGGCACCATCTGGGACTTCTGGATCTATGATGAGGCCGAGGGCGGCGGCATGGGCGCACTCTATGCCGTGTATCCCAGCGACCTGCCCTGTGAATTCCTGGGCGACGAGACCATGGACAATATGTTCACCTCCCTGAAGGGCGGCAACGACGGCGCTCTGTACCTCTCCGTCTACACCGGCACCACCAACGAGCTCTACCGCATCGTCTTCGACCCCGTGGACGAGATGTACCGCTCTACCTACATCGGTGACATGGGCAACGGCGTATGGCCTGCCACCATCACCTCCGTCACCGCCAACAACGCCGGCACCAACGCCGTCTCCCCCGAGCCCGCCGATTACATGGCTGCCACCGTCATCTCTGAGGAAGAGCTGGCAAAGGCTTCCGTTGTCTGTCACAACAGCCCCTGCACTGTCACCGCCGAGGATGAGGCTGCCAAGGCAGCACAGATCCCCGAAAAGTCCACTGTCACCCCCGGCAAGACCGTCACCGTCACCGTTACCGCCGAGGATGTGGCGCACAACGGTCTGGTTTACGTGAACTGGGATCTGCGAGCCTTGGAGCTCAAGAGCCTTGAGATCCATGCAGACTACGCCGCTCAGACCGACATCGACGAGGGTATTGCCTTCGGTTATGTATCCCTGAACGGTATCCCTGCCGGCGAACCCATTGCCACCCTGACCCTGGAGCCCATGGAGCAGCAGGAGACCTATCTGGTAGTCACCCAGTTAGAGCTCAACGGCAGCGTGGGCGGCTATGAGGAATTCCTCTTCAACTTTGAGCATAACAACACCAAGCTGGTAGGCGCCAAGGAAGCCACCTGTACCGAGGACGGCTACACCGGCGATCTGGTCTGCGAGGACTGCGGCGAGGTTCTGGAGCAGGGCGAAGTGATCCCTGCCACCGGCCACACCGAGGTCAACGCCCCCTACACCGCTCCCACCTGCACCACCGATGGCTACTCCGGCGGCAAGCACTGCGCCACCTGCGGCGAAGTGCTGGTAGCAGGGGAGGTTATCCCCGCCACCGGTCATACCGTGGTCATTGACGAGGGCGTGGCTCCCACCTGCGAGAGCGAAGGCCGTTCCGACGGCAGCCATTGCTCCGCCTGCGGCATGATCCTGGCACCTCAGGAGCATCTGCCCGCCACCGGCCATGCCTTTGGTCCCTGGATCGTGGAGAAGCTGGCCACCGAAACCGAGGACGGCAAGATCGTCCGCACCTGTGAAAACTGCGGTCTCACCGAGACCGAAATTCTCCCCGCTACCGGCAGCGACCTGCCTGCAGAATGTCCCTCCGAGGCCTTCTCTGACCTGGATACCAATTCCTGGTATCATGAGGGTGTGGACTTTGTCCTGCTCAATGGTCTGATGAACGGTATGAGCAGCACGGAATTCGCTCCCAACGGCGTTCTGACCCGTGCTCAGCTGGTCACCATTCTCTACCGTATGGCAGGCAGCCCCTCCGTGGACGGCCTGAATAATCCCTTCACCGATGTTCCTACCGGCACCTGGTACACCAATGCCGTCATCTGGGCAGCGGACAAGGGCGTGGTTACCGGCACTACCGCCACCACCTTTGCCCCCAATGTGAACATCACCCGTGAGCAGATCGCAACCATCCTCTTCCGCTACGCAGGCGCCGAGGCTGTGGCCGAGGATCATCTGGCAGACTTTACCGATGCCGACAAGATCAGCGGCTATGCCAGGGGCGCCATGAACTGGGCAGTGGCCAACGGCCTGATCAACGGCATGGGCGACGGCACCGTGGCTCCCAATGCCACCGCCACCCGTGCGCAGATCGCCACCATCCTCATGCGTTACAGCAAGAAATAAAAATGAATTGCCCAAGGGCATGAATTGGCTGTGCCATGAATTGCAGTTTGCACTGCATGAATTGCCTTGCGAGGCATTGAGAGGGCAATTCAATTCATGGAGCGAAGCGAGAAATCATGATGCAAAGCATCAATTCATGACCCAAGGGGTCAATTCATCCACGCTTTCCTCCGCATCATCCGGCCACATAGAGAATCGGAACGTAACTTGCTCTGCAAGTCCTTCCTCCCAAAACATCATGTCCCCCCCTTCGTGGGGGGGCATGGCGGAATACTCTACCAAAGGAGAACCCACCATGAAAAAAACCTTTAAGCGCATGGCTGCTCTGCTTCTGGCAGCTGCTCTGGTGATCGGTTTCTTCCCCGTTCTGACCCTGGCAGCAGATGCCATTGAGATCAGCGATCCTTCCCAGATCACCGATCTCAGCGCCAGCTACATTCTTGCTGCCGATATCACCGTCACTGCCCCCATCGGAAGCAGCACTACACCCTTTACGGGCAGCTTCGACGGCAACGGCCATACCGTCACCGTTAAAATCACCGGCACAAGGGACTACACCGGCCTCTTTGCCGTCATTGGCGAGGGCGGCTCTGTCAGCAATTTCAAGCTGAAGAATTCCACCGTCAACTCCACCTACCTCTACACCGGTCTGATCGCCGGCAGTAACGCAGGCAGCATCTCCAATATCGTTGCCGAGACCTGCGTGGTACAGGGCTACCGCTATGTAGGCGGTATGGTGGGCAGCAACACCGGCTCCGTCACCAACTGCGCCCTGGAATCCGGCACCGTTCGTAAGAACACCGAGGACAGCGGCGACTTCGGCATCGGCGGCATCGTTGGTGAGAACGCAGGCATTATTTCCAACTGCTCCAACGGCGCCAGCATCTACAACACCGCCGGTACCTCCAACCACGGCTACTTCGGCGGCATTGCCGGTAAGAATACCAACACCGTCACCAATTGCTACAACTTCGGCACGATCACCAGCTCCACCTACAATGCCTACCGTCTGGCCGGCATCGTGGGTCAGAACAACGGCCTGATCGACTCTTGCCATAACTACGGCGCACTTGCCAACTCCGGCAATATCTACGGCATTGCCTACTCCAAGACCTGGGGTACAGACAAGGGAAGCACCTCCAACTGCTATTACCTCTCCGGCTGCGGTGCCAAGGACAGCAGCGGCACCGTCAAGACCGCCGAGGAGTTCAAGACTCTGGCGGAGACCCTGGGCGAGAGCTGGGCAGACGGCATGGACGGCTACCCTGTCCTTTCCTGGCAGACCTGGAAGTATGAAGATGTCATCACCCCCGGTGAAGGCACCTACACCGTAGAGCACTACACCGAGAACTTAGACGGCGCAGGCTATACCCTGACCGCCGTCACCGGCGGCGACACTCCCGCAGGACAGACCGCCACCGCTGAGCCTGCCAAGTTAGAAGGCTTCACCTTCGACGAGAGCAACGAGAACAACCTTCTCTCCGGTACCGTCACCGAGGACGGCAGCCTGGTGCTGAAGCTCTACTACTCCCGTAACTCCTACACCCTCTCCTGGGATGCGGGCGAAGGCAGCATCATCAGCGAGGAAGGCACTTACACCGCAGGCGCTGTGAAATTCGAGGCCCCCATTACCGCTCCCACCGCAGCGGCCGAGGGCAAGAAGTTCAACGGCTGGTCTCCCGCGCTGGAAACCATGCCTGCCTGCGACACCACCTGCACCGCCCTCTGGGGCGCTCAGGTCTACACTGTCAACTGGAATGCCAACGGCGGCACTCCGGATTTAGTGCAGTGGAGCGGCGAATACGGCAGCACCTCCGGCGCAAACTTCGGTCTGACCTTCGGTCAGTACATCCACAGCGCCGAGCATACCGACTGGATCAGAACCCGTGAGCTGCCCACCCCCAAGCACGACACCAAGGTCTTTGAAGGCTGGTACACCCAGGCGGAGGGCGGCGAGAAGATCACCGCCGATACCCTTGTTACCATTCCCGAAAGCGGCGAATTCACCTTCTATGCCCACTGGTCCGATTCCTGGACAGTCACCTTAGATCCCAACGGCGGCAAGCTCAACACCAAGACCTACCGTGTGGGCGACGGCCTGCCCTTCAGCTCCGCCACCAAGTACATGCCCACCCCATTAAAGACCTACTACCTCTTTGACGGCTGGTACAACGGCGAGGATCGGCTGACTCTGGACACCATTATCACCTCCGACGTGACCTATGTGGCCGCCTGGAAGCCCAATGCCTACACCGTGGAGTTCTATCCCAACGGCGGCAAGGGCGAGATGGCCAAGCAGTCCATGAGCTATGACAATGGCCTGCCCCTGAGCAAGAATACCTTCGTCTACAAGGGCTATGCCTTCACCGGCTGGGCGCTCAGCGCCACCGCCACCGAGGCACAGTATGCGGACGAGGCCGTGGGGGTGCTGCTGCCCACCTACAACGGTCAGATTTTCCGCCTCTATGCCGTCTGGACAGAGTGCAATTATGACCTGACCCTCAACGTCCTCCCCGAAGAGGCAGAGATCAAGGTCTACGATATGGACGGTATCCGCCTCTATCCCACCAACGGTGTTTACCGCATCCCCAGCGGTGTCTACAGCTACGAGATCTCCTGCTACGGCTACGAGACCCAGACCCACAGCGGCACCCTCACAGAGGATACCGTTATGGATATCCGGCTCCAGCCTCTGCCCCGTTATACCGTGTCCTTTGATATCACCAAGCCCGAAGACAGCGGCGAAGCTACCATTACCGTCACCTCCATTGTGGGTGAGGTCAGAGCCAATGCCGACGGTACTTACTCCCTGATCTCCGGCGAATATACCTATACCGTATCTGTTCCCGACTACGCCGACCGCAGCGGCAGCTTCACTGTGGACGGCGCTGACACCACCGTGGAAGTGGACTTCCGCCACTATCCCGTCACCGATCCCGCTATGGATCCCACCTGCACCGAAACCGGCCTCACCGAGGGCAGCCATTGCGAGCTCTGCGGCAAGATCCTGGTAGCGCAGGAGGTCATCGATGCCCTGGGTCACGTGGAAGTCACCGACGCAGCCAAGGATCCCACCTGCGAAGATACCGGCCTCACCGAAGGCAGTCATTGCGACCGCTGCGGCGAGATCCTGATTCCCCAGGAGGTCATTGATGCCCTGGGTCACGTGGAGATCATTGATGCAGCCGTTGCCCCCACCTGCGAAGAAATAGGTCTCACGGAAGGCAAGCACTGCGACCGCTGCGGCAAGGTCCTGACCGCACAGGAGGTTGTTCCTGCGCTGGGTCATACGGAGATCATTGATGCCGCCGTTGCTCCCACCTGCGAAGAAACAGGTCTCACGGAAGGCAAGCACTGCGATGTCTGTAAGGAAGTTCTCGTTGCTCAGGAGGTCATTGATGCTCTGGGTCATAAGCCTGTCACCGATCCTGCCAAGGAGCCCACCTGCGAGGAGGACGGCCTTACCGAGGGCAGCCATTGTGAGAACTGCGGCGAGATCTATGTGGCCCAGGAAATCATTCCTGCCACTGGCCACACCGAGGTCACCGATGCCGCCAAGGAACCCACCTGCACCGAAAGCGGTTGCACCGAGGGCAGCCACTGTGAGATCTGCGGCAAGGCCCTGATCCCTCAGGAGATCATTCCGGCCCTGGGTCACAAGGAGATTATCGATGTCGGTACGCCTGCCACCTGCACGGAGAGCGGCATTACCGACGGCAAGCACTGCGAAGTCTGCCACGAAGTTCTCGTTGCCCAGGAGGTCATTGATGCCCTGGGTCATAAGGAGATCATTGACGCTGCGGTAGCTCCCACCTGTACCGAGAGCGGCCTCACGGAAGGCAAGCACTGCGACCGCTG
>JAZNVK010000105.1:0-11056 GCA_045592805.1 Faecousia sp. | reverse complement strand
TGAAGTCCACACCCAGATGCTCCTTATCCGCTTCTGCCATGGTCATACGCTTCCAGCCGGGGGTGAGATCCAGCTTATGGCCCATCCACTCCAGCTCATAGGTGCCCAGAATCTCCTTGCAGGCAGAGGAGAGGAGCTCTTCAAAGAGATCCATCATATCGTTAAAGTCTGCATAGGACTGGTAGAGCTCAACAGTAGTGAACTCGGGGTTATGACGGGGATCCATACCCTCATTGCGGAAAATACGACCGATCTCATAGACACGCTCGATGCCGCCAACAATCAGGCGCTTCAGGTTCAGCTCCGTAGCAATACGGAGGTACATATCCAGATCCAGGGTGTTATGGTGGGTGATAAAGGGACGGGCAGTTGCGCCGCCGGAGATGGTATTGAGAACAGGCGTCTCAACCTCCATATATCCGCGATCATCCAGATAACGACGGACATGGCTGATAAACTTGGAACGGATCTCAAAGGTACGGCGGACTTCAGGATTGACAATGAGATCCACGTAGCGCTGACGATAACGGGTTTCTACATTGGTCAGGCCGTGGAACTTATCGGGCAGGGGCAGCAGCGCCTTTGCAAGAAGGATCACATGATTGGCACGAACAGAGATCTCGCCGCTCTGGGTGCGGAACACATCACCGGTAACACCGACAATATCACCAATATCCAGCTTGCGGCAATCCTCGTATTCTGCAGCATCCATCTCGTCGTACCTCAGATAGATCTGAACACGGCCGGAGCCATCCTGCAGGTTGCAGAACATGACCTTACCCATGCTGCGCTTACTCATCAAACGGCCGGCAATGCTGATCTGCTTGCCTTCCATCGCATCAAACTGCTCCTTAATCTCAGCAGCAGTGGTATCGGAGACAAAGCGGGTCTGGCAGAAAGGATCCTTGCCCTCCGCCTGAAGCTGTGCCAGCTTTTCTCTACGGAATCTTACCTGGTCAACCAGGGAGACTTCCTCTTGGGGTACATACTTCGCCACAAAAATACCTCCTAATTATCGGTTCACATCCAGAATTTCAAACTTGACAACACCAACAGGAGCGTCAACCTCCACAATGTCGCCGATATGCTTACCCAGCATGGCCTTGCCAAAGGGAGAGTCATCGGAAATACGCTTCTCCATGGGGTTTGCCTCCTGGGAACCAACGATTGCAAAAACATCGATCTCGTCAAACTCGATATCGCGCACCTTGACGGTGCAGCCAAGACCCACGCGGTCAGCTACCTCGGCATCTGTATTCTCATCAATCAGGACAGCATGAGACAGGATGTTCTCCACCTCGGCAATGCGACCATAAAGCTTTGCCTGCTCATTCTTGGCCTCATCGTATTCGCTGTTCTCGGAAAGATCGCCAAAGGAGCGGGCTTCCTTAATCTGCTCGGCAACCTTTTTTTCACCGGTGGTCTTGAGATAGTGCAGCTCTTCAGTGAGCTCCTTCATGCGTTCTCTGGTCAGTTTATATTCTTTCGCCATAACTAATCGTCCTCCAACTTACAATATATGCGCAATGATTATAGAAGATTTTAATAGGTTCTGTCAAGTACAATTATTGAATTAATGCGTCGATTGCAGCCAAAAGCTGTGCATCTGCGTCTTTTTCCAGTTCGCCGTAGTAAAGAGAGAGATAAGTCTCATCATCAATTTCCACAACAACATCGGGAGTGACACCGACACCCTCCAGAGTAACACCATTGGGAGTTTGGTAATGGCCGGTAGAGATTGCAATGGCAGAGCCGTCCGAGAGGCGGAAGGTCTGCTGATAATTTGCCTTACCGGTAGTAGGCGTACCCACGATCACCGCAGCATCATACTCCTGAAGCGCAGCAGCAAAGAACTCCGCAGCAGAGTAAGAATCCTCATTCACAAGAACAGCCATAGGGATTTCCAGACAGTCTTTATCGGAATAATCGACTTCCTCGTTACCTGCATAATCTACAGAGCGGAACAGCGGTCCTTCGGGGAGAAGGTAATCCAGAACCTCTACCAATTCCACTTTTCTGCCGCCGGGATTAAATCGCAGATCGAACACCAGGCTTTCAGCGCCCTGTTCCAGCAGCGCCTCAATGGCAGCGATGGTGTTCTTTGCACAGTTGGCATCAAAGTTGTTGATCTGAATATAGCCGATCCCCTGCTCTAACAGCTCATAGGCCACCACTTCCACTTCTATCAGGCGGCGGGTAACCACAACATCAAAAGATCGCTCACCACGCAGGACAGTCAGGGTAACATCCGTTCCCTCTTCACCGCGAACCAGATTTTTGGCACCATCCATCCCCAGCGCAACGACACTTTGCCCCTCTACATGGGTAAGGATATCCCCGTTCTCAAGACCTGCCTCATAAGCAGGACTATTGGCAGAAACGGAAACAATCGTAAAGCCCGGATCCTCCTCGCTGACGTACTGAATTGTAATGCCGATGCCCACATAGGCATTATTACTATCCTCTACATAAGCGTCATATTCCTCCGCACTTACATAATAGCTCCAGCGGTCGCCCGTAGACGCAATCATCGCCTGTGCAAGCAGATCATCAAGGTTCTCAGGGTCATAACCGTCTACCAGGTAATTCTCAAGGAGGAAAAGAATTTCTTCCAGCTTTTCTTCATAATCCGAACGATCTACAGAAGAAGGTTCTGTCATATGGGGTTTATCATCGGCAGGGCGCTCAGACAGAATCTCTTCCTGCTCGTTCAGCGTAAGGCTACCCGTAAGAAGCATACAGCTGTTCATAGAAAACAGAAGGCAGATAATGAACAACAGACAGAAAATTTGCTTGATTCGTCTCATACTTTTCTCCAAACGCTATAAAATCGTTTACCCAGAGCCTGTTTACACAGGCTCTGGGATCATAGGTCACTGCAGGGTAACGTAATCCATAGGATTCACTGTAGACCCATTATAATAGATGGTAAAGTGCAGGTGCGGTCCTGTAGACCAGCCGGTGGAACCCACATATCCGATAATCTGACCTTGCGTAACGTATTCGCCCTCGCTGACGGTGTAGTTGGTCATATGCCCGTAGAGAGAGGAATAACCGTCCATATGGTTGATGGTTACATAGTAGCCATAGACATAATTGTAGGTGGCGGTAGATACATAGCCGCTCTTCGTTGCGTAAATAGGCGCTCCCTGATAAATTGCCAAATCAACGCCATTGTGCAGGGAGTAGTTACCGGTAATCGGGTGCACACGGTAGCCATAGGGGCTGGTGATCACGGCTCCGGGAGGCAAGGGATACTTAAAGCTCTCTCCGCTGGAGGGAATATCAGAATCCGAGTCGCCATCGCCGTCACCGTCACCGCCGTCATCGGGCTGAGGCGGATGGGCGGCTTCCCATTCTGCGCGAAGGGCTTCGGTCAGCTCCTGTTCCTTCTGGGCAATCTGAGAACTCAGATCTGCCTCCAGAGCTTCATACTTCTCAGCTTCTTCCAGAAGCGCCTGGCGATCCGCATTGAGCTGAGCCAAGAGCTCATCGGACTCAGCACGCTTTTCTTCCAGCAGCTGCTCTGCAGCATCCAGCTCCAGCCGTTTGGCTTCCAGATTCATTTTTTCCTCTGCAAGGGCATCCTTGGCAGTAAGAACCTGGGTGGCCAGATCGCGCATCTCGTCCAGCATTCTCTGGTCACATTTTGCGATTTCCTCAATCATAGCGCGGCTGTTGAGCATATCGGCAAAGCTCTTGGACTGGAAAAACACAGCCCAGTAGGATACCTCGCCACGCTCCTGCATGGCACGCATGCGGAGCTGATAACGGCCAAACAGTTCCTCCTGCTCCACTTCCAGCTCGTCAAGCTCCGATTGCTTCTCCGCAATCAACAGATTGTACTGGTGAATTTCCTCATTAACCAGAACGATCTCCTGGCGAGTCAGCTCGATTTCACGATCTACCTGGGATTTCTGTTCCACGATGCTGAGCGTCTTGGACTCATTGGCCGCGATCTCACTCTCCAGCGCCTCACGCTCCGCAGCCAGTTCATTGGACTGCTCCTGTAAGGCATCGATCTCTTCCTGGATCTCCGCAGAGGTCTTGGCGCTGACGGCCATAACAATGACTCCGGAAATTATGGACAGGATCAAAACAAGGGCGATAACGGAAACGATTACTCTTTTGTACTTATACATAAAGAATCCTCCTTCCAAAAGATAACGAATGGGATTAAACCTTCAGGAATCGACGAATAGACATCAAACTGCCGAAAATACCGATCACAAAGCCTGCACCGGCGCAGACAGCGATCATAACGGGGAGTACCTCCGTAAAGGGAACAAGGCTGATAATCTGCAGATCTGTACCGGCAATGGCTCTGCAGATTGCTTCATACAGACCCCACTCGGCAAAGAAGGAGATCACAGAGGCAAAGAGGCCAATAAGGAAACCCTCCACCACAAAGGGGAAACGGATGAAGCTGTTGGTGGCACCGACCATCTTCATGATGGCGATCTCTTCCTTACGATCCAGCATGGCAAGACGGATGGTATTGGAAATAATAATCAGGGATACGATCAGCAGTGCTGCAGAGACACCCAGAGAAGCCACATAAATGACATTACGAATGGTGGCCAGCGCATTGGCAACCTGAATATCTGCATACACAGCTGCAACACCAGCAATGGCTTCCAGCTGTTCCTTGGTTTCAGAGACCTTGCTGTTATCCTTCAGCGTGATCACGAACTGGTCACGCATGGACTGAGGATCCAGGCCCTCGAAAAGATCTTCATCGTAAGACTGAATATAGCTCTCCAGTGCTTCCGCTCTGGTAATAAACTTTGCGTCAGCCACATTATCCAGAAGGTTGATGTCAGAACCCACGGAATGTGCTTCCTGCTCATTGTAGTTCTCATTAATGCAGACAAGAATCCGGGTCTCTTCCTGCACATCCTCCACAATAAGATTCAGGTTATAAGCAATAAGCGCAAAGCTATTGACAATGACAAGACAGGCCACCGTGATGCAGATGGCAGCAAAGGACATAAAGCCATGCTTGAACATGGCACGAAGGCCTTCGCGGAATAAGTAACCAATATTATTATGCTTCATAGTTATAATACCCATCCAATCCGTCGCTGACGACAACGCCTGCATCGATTGTTACAACGCGTTTGTTGAAGCGATCCACAAGTGCTTTCTCGTGGGTAACCACCATGACCGTGGTACCAAGTGCATTGATCTTCTCCAGCAGGAGCATGATCTCAAAGGAGCGGGCGGGGTCCAGGTTGCCAGTAGGCTCGTCTGCGATGATCATTGTGGGGTTATTGATCAGCGCTCTGGCGATGGCAACACGCTGCTGCTCGCCGCCGGAAAGCTCGTTAGGATAACGGCGTGCCTTATTCTCCAGGCCAACCAGCTCCAGCACATAAGCCACACGCTTTTTGATCTCTTTACCGGAGGCACCGATAACGCGCATGGCAAAGGCAACGTTTTCGTAAACGGTTTTATTCTCGATCAGACGGAAATCCTGGAAAATAACACCGAGGGTACGGCGAAGATAGGGTACGGAGGAGCGCTTGATGGATTCCAGCTTGTAACCGTTAACCAGAACGGAGCCGGAGGTGGGCTTCAGTTCAGCCGTAAGAATTTTAATAATGGTAGACTTGCCGGAACCGGACTGTCCTACCAGGAACACAAATTCGCCGTCATCAATGTGCATATTAATACCATTGAGGGCATGGGTACCGGTTTCGTAGGTTTTGGTAACATTGATCAGATCTATCATATGTATCTTTCCTTATTTTCAAATCATTCTGTTCTCGCGGGAGGAGAGATATTTCTTGACCATGAGCGCCACCTTGAAAATAATGGCATCGTCGAATTCACGGAGATCCAGACCGGTAAGCTTTTTGATCTTCTCCAGACGGTAGACCAGAGTGTTTCTGTGGACAAAGAGCTTACGGGAGGTTTCAGAGACATTCAAGCTGTTCTCAAAGAACATATTGATGGTAAACAGAGTCTCCTGATCCAGGGAGTCAATCGAGTTCTTCTTAAAAACCTCGGAGAGGAAGATCTCGCAGAGGGTGGTGGGCAGCTGGTAAATCAGGCGGCCGATTCCGAGATTCTCATAGTTAATGACGGTTTTCTCCGTATCAAAAACCTTGCCGACCTCAATGGCAACCTGTGCTTCTTTATAGGCATCGGCCAACTCTACCAGATGCTCGGCAATGGTGCCGATACCGATGGTTGTACGGGCAAAAAGCTCAGCCTTCAGACGTTCCTCAATGCTCTTGGCAATCTGCGTCAGTTCCTCGCCCTCGGTATCATGAGAAACCTGGCGCACAACAGCGATATCCGTCTCGTTAATGCTGATAACAAAATCCTGCTGACGATCGGCAAACATGCTCTGAAGCAGCTCTACAACAGCTACATCCGCTCTGCTCTTCTGGCGAACCAGGAACACCGCACGGGGCGTATCCGTCTGGAAATGAAGCTCCTTGGCACGAATATAGATATCGCCGGGAAGAATATTATCCGTGATAATATTCTTCACAAAGGTACCCTTGTCATGCTTCTCTTCGTAATAGGTCTTGGTAGAATTGAGGCACACACGGCAGGTGCGGCAGAGGGATGCTGTCTGGATATCGTTACCTAAAGCAAATACGCTATAGCCGAATGCAGGCGCCCAGCCACTCAGGGCCAGGAAGGTCTTCCCTTCATAACAGACAACGCGCTCCGGATCGGAAGCAATCATTGCAGCAGCTTCCAGCCACCTTTCCCCAAGATAAGACATATCACCGGCGGCGATAACAGTGCCGTCTGCATCTATAACGCCGATGGTCGTCTGACAAGCCTCGGAAAGCTGCTCTACAATACTCTGAAAAATTCGACTGGACATAAGCCGTCCTCCTTACCCTTTTGGAAAAATGCACACATTCGGCAAAATTCTTATATAATCATACCGCATCTTTCCACAAAAAGCAAGTGTTTTTAGACATTTTATTTCAATTGAGCAAGCAATTTTTATGAAAAATTGATATTTTTTCGTCAAAGCATACAAAGCAGCTACTGAAATTTGTTGATTTTGTTTGATTATTCAAGCTAATTTTTTTCGTCAAAATGAACAGACTCTAAAGCAGCCACTTCTTCATCTGTAAGTTCACGTGTCTTTCCGACAGGAAGATCGCCCAACTTCAGCCCGCCTTCCGCAATTCTGCGGAGATAACTCACAGGAAGCCCTCTGCTGGCAAGCATACGCCGCACCTGGTGGTACTTACCTTCCATCACCCGCACCAGGCATTTTCCGGCCGCAAGGATCTCCAGAACCGCCGGACGACAGACCGTTCCATCCTTTAAAACACAGCCCTCACGAAATGCGGCAATGTCCGCCTCCCCTGCTTCGCCCAGATGCTCTGCATAGTAGGTCTTTTCTATTCTGCTCTTGGGTGCCAGAAGCCGGTGTGCCAGATCTCCGTCATTTGTAAACAGGAGAAGCCCTTCTGTCTCTTTATCCAGACGTCCCACAGGCATCAGCTTCTTAAACTGCTCCGGCAGATATTCCATGACGGTGGGAAAGTCCGGATCACGTGCGGCGGTCACAAAACCTGCCGGCTTGTGCATCATCAGGACAACACGGCGGGAGGCAGGAGAAACACAAACCCCATCCAGACAGATCTCATCTTTATTCTCGTCAATTTTAATTTCCGGGCTGCAGATCACAGCCCCATTGACACTGACTCGACCGGCCTTTACGATGTCCTTGATTTTTCTTCTGGACTCTACACCGGCCTCAGATAAATATCGATCCAAACGCTGCATACGATCACTCCACAGGTATATTTGCCCCAGGTGGGACATACAGTTTAATACACATTACTCTACGGGGGGATTTCCATGTTTGTCCTGACAGCCAAGCTATCGAAACCAAAGCTCATTGCCGCCGGCCTGATCTTATTGGCAGCCGTGCTGCTGATCGTGATCCTCGCCCTATCCGGCAAAGACGGTGCAACCGCACTTCCGGAGGGCAGTACCAACGACCAGCGACTTGCCTACCTTGCGACCTATGGTTGGAGCGTGAGCGCCATGCCGGCAGAATCTCAAAAGGTAAAGATTCCCGACACGGCAGACAACGCCGTCTTCTCCAGGTATAACGACCTGCAGAAAAGCCAGGGCTTTGATCTGACAGCGTTCGCCGGCAAGGAAGTAATGCGCTATGTCTACGAGGTGCTGAATTACCCCAACGCAACACAGCAGGTATTCGCCAGTATCCTCGTATATGACGGACATATTATTGGGGGCGACATCACAGATACTGCCACCGACGGACTGATCCACGGCTTCAGCGCACCGGAGGGTACGCCGAAGTTTTCGGAAGCTGAAACCGAAAACACAAGCCCTTCAATGCCAGAGGCTTCCATCGAAGCAAGCGAATCCACCGCAAAGACTGAATAGATTATATCATACGCAATCGTTAAAAAAAAGAGTTGCTATTTTCCAATTCACAATATATAATGATGTAAAGTTCATATATTCTTCAGGGCAGGGTGAAATTCCCGACCGGCGGTAAAGTCCGCAAGCGCCTTCGGGCGCAGGATTCGGTGCAATTCCGAAACCGACAGTATAGTCTGGATGGGAGAAGAATACGATGCGTTTGCATCTCTTTTGCATCATTTTTTGCGCGAAGGAGTCTCCTTCGGGCTTTTTTTGGAGGTTCATATGAAAGACAGCCGAATTAAGAAGATCTGCGTCCTTGCAGTGTTGGCCGCATTGTCCTATGTTGTTATGATGGTGGGACGAATCCCTGTTGTTGCTTTTTTGAAGTATGATCCCAAGGATGTGATCATCACCTTCGCCGGTTTCCTATACGGACCCTTATCCGCCTTTGCGGTGTCCCTGGTGGTCTCTCTCATTGAGATGTTCACCGTCAGCGATACCGGCATCATCGGTTTTGCCATGAATGTGCTGAGCACCTGTGCCTTCTCCTGTACCGCCGCCTTTATTTACCGCAAAAAGCATACACTTTCCGGTGCGGTTCTGGGTGTAACTCTCGGTACTGTTTTAATGGTCATTGTCATGCTGCTCTGGAATTACATTCTCACGCCTCTGTACATGGACACCTCCAGAGAATACGTGGCATCCATTCTCCCCACGGTATTCCTTCCCTTCAATCTTCTGAAGGGTACACTCAATGCCGCACTGAGCCTGCTGCTGTACCGTCCTCTGGTTACAGGTCTCCGGGGTGCTCGGCTGTTCCCCAAAAGTACTTCTACAGCAACCACAAAAACCTCCAGTAAGATTCTTCTGTGGGTGATTGCTTCTGTGGTTCTGGCGATTTGCGTCCTAGTGATTCTGTTCTTCCGCGGAATTATCAAATTCTAAAAACCGAAAAAATACGAACGGATCTGCATAAATGCAGATCCGTGCAGTTTTTATTTCTGCTCCATCCGTGCCAGAAGGGCTCGGTGAGTGATCTCATAGGCTTTTTCCGCGTAATCATTGTGAATAGCAACGGTCTTTACACCCAGGAGAAGGCTGAGAATATAGTTTAAGAAGTTAGGATTCTTAACCAGGATCGGGCCTGTGACATGGATTCCCAGGCAGTTATTCAGACGGAAGCCGTCAGTACCGCAGGACTTCTCATTACCGTAACCCATGCGGAGGGAAATCAGGGGATACTCCACCTTTTTGCTGACGGAGCATTTGTTGATAAAGCCCACCAGATCGCCTTCCACACCCTCCATGGTACCAACGCAGTCGCCGGTAATTCGACGTTTGCCCTCCACGCTTTCAAAATCACCGAAGCCGAGGCAGGAATAGGACTTCCCCTCGCTGTCCGTCAGAGAAGCACCCAGAAGATCGCAGGCATTTCCCGTAAAGAGCAGAACCTTGCCGTCATCCATAGCCTTGCGGAGCGTTTCCTTATACTTCAGAAGCGCAGGAATGGTCTGCTTCAGCCGTTGCTCCGTACCGGCACCCAGATAGTAAAAATCATAGCCGGAAATATCCTTCTCCTCCGAAAGATGAAGCGTATGGGTTTCGACCTCATGACCAAGTCCCCGGAGGCTGCGTGCCAAAATCTCAATATTGGCATATTCGCCGTAGAGATTCAGCAAATCACCATAGAGATGTAATAATTTCAGCTTCATACTGTGGCCTCCTTACTCTGGGTCTGGGACATAAACTTATCCTTATCGGAGAAGCAGGTTACTGCGTAAAGCTGCTCTGCGCCATTTCCCTTCAGTTCATTACAGGCGGCAAGAATATCCTCATAGATGCAGATCTTCTCCTGCGGCAACTTGCTGAAGCTCAGCCGCAGCGCCAAGTCATAGCAGTATTTACCGCAAAGGTAGACCTTCTGCAGCTGATCAGAGCAGAGCAGGTCAAAATTGATATCCCACAGCCAGCTGGTCTCGCTGGTAAAGTATTTACGGCTGATGGCATCCACGATGATCACCATGCTGTAGGGCTTTCCTTCCCGCTCGGCATAACGGAAGGACATATCGTAGGCCATGGAATTCTCATGCTTGGCAATAAGGAAGGTACCGGGGTGATCCCCAAGGGTGAACTCCATATAGCGGCCGTTCTTCAAAACATAGTTGCCTGCCAGCTTGCAGATCTCCTTGCCGTCAATGCCCAACAGGCTGCAGACGGAATATGCAGCCAAAATATTATAGACATTATAGCTGCTCTTAAAGGCCAGGCTGATCTCATCCTTCTCATTGATGGCAATAACGCCCTGATCCAGATCTACATGCGTCACCGCAAAATCAGGCTTCTGTCTGGCAAAGTCGCAGGAGCTGCAACGGTAACCGCCTACGTGGTTAAAGTGATAATAATCATACTCCATAGGCTTGCCGCAGATGGGGCAATAGAGATGATCATGATAGATTCCGTCAAACTGCTTTCTGGTATCGTCGTAGGGTTCGACGCCAAACCAGAGCACATTCTTTCTGCCGTAGCCGAAGCGGCTGATCATGGGATCATCTGCATTGAGAATGAGGGTCGTATCGTCGAAAACACTCTCTTTGATCGCATCAAAAACCCAGTCGGGATGACCGTTTCTGGTGAGCTGGTCACGATAGAGATTGGTCATCACATAGTGGGTGGG
>JAZNVK010000104.1:0-5101 GCA_045592805.1 Faecousia sp. | reverse complement strand
GCCGCCGCCCTTGGCCAGGAGGATCTCGGCGGACTCGATAATGGGGGTATCGATGGGGGCAAAGCCATAGAGGGAGAAGCTGCTGCGGAGGATCTGCATCATGCGCTCCATGCGCATCTGGGGTCCGGGGAGCAGCTCCATAAAGCCCGACAGGGTACGGGGTCTGATTTTTTCCATAGTATTGATCCTTTAATCCTTAAAAATGAGTTGTTCCAGATTGTAATAGCCGGGGGCTTTCTCCGTCAGCACCTTGGCGGCACGGAGCGCACCGGCGGCGAAAATGCGGCGGCTGCTGGCCTTATGGGTTAGCTCCAGAGATTCGTCCTCGGAGAAGAAGAACACCTGATGTTCCCCCGCTACGGTGCCGCCACGGAGGGCGAAAACGCCGATCTCCTTCGGATCCCGCTTGCCGCAGATGCCTTGACGGCCGTGGATCACTGTGGCAGTTCCCTGGGGATCCAGCTCCTGCAAAAGCACCTTGGCGGTGCCGCTGGGGGCATCCACCTTCTGATTATGGTCCTTCTCCACGATCTCCTTATCCCAATCGGCTAAGATGGGGGCATAGTCCCGGAGCATCCGCCGCAGGACGGCGATACCGGTGGAGTAGTTGGCAGACCAGACCACAGGGACAGCGGCGCTGAGCTCTTTCAAAAGGGCGAAATCCGGCTCGGCATAGCCCGTAGTGCCGGAGAGCAGAGGCGTGCCGGTGCGGCGGATATAGTCCGCCAGCCTGGGAAGGGCGGCAGGAGCGGACACATCGATACACACGTCTGCCTTGGGGGCGGTGTCGTAATTCTCGGGGCAGGTGATGTCCGCATGACCCAGGATCTCCCAGCCCTGTTCCAGAGCCAGGTTCTCGATCATTTTGCCCATTCTGCCGTAACCGCTGAGGAAAATCTTCATCTCATCAGCCCTCCAATACGGGCAGACCGGCGGCCTTCATGACGGCGGCCAGCTTGGCACGGTTCTCCGGCGCCATGGGGTACATGGGCATACGGAAATGACCTGCCTCAAGACCCATGAGGTTCATGGCCTCCTTCACGGGAATGGGGTTGGTCTCAATGAACAGGGTGTTCATCAGTTCCAGATACTTCAGCTGGGTAGCTGCTGCCTGTTCCCGGCGGCCCTCCAGATAGTCAAAGATCATATCGTGGCACTCTCTGGGCATCACATTGGCCCAGACGGAGATGACACCGGAGGCACCCACGCTCATGAGGGGGATGGTAATATCGTCATTGCCGCAGTACATGGCAAAATCATCGGAGAGGTAACGGGCGATCTTCACGGCATAGCTCATATCGCCGCTGGCCTCCTTGATGCCCATGACATTGGGATGGGTGCTGAGGCGGCGCACCACGTTCTCGGAGATCTTGCAGCCGGTGCGGCCGGGGACATTATATAAGATAATGGGGGCAACATCTTCGTCCGCAGACATCATAAAATGGCGGTACATGCCCTCTTCGTTGGCACGGACATAGTAGGGGCTGATGCAAAGGAGGGCATCGGCGCCCATTTTGGAGTAGATGATGCTCTTCTCCTTCTGCATATCGCTGCAGTTGGAGCCGCTGCCGGCAATAACAGGCACACGACCCTTGACCTGGTCAATGACCACTTCCAGGGTCTTAATATCCTCCTCCAGGGTGGTGGAGGCGGTTTCGCCGGTAGTACCCAGTACTAAGATGGCATCGGTTTTGTTGTCGATGTGCCAATCCACCAGGGCACGGATGCGGTCAAAATCGATGGAGCCGTCAGCGTTAAAGGGTCGAACCAGAGCAACAATAGAGCCTTGTAATTTCTTCATAACATTACCTCCTGTGGGTAGTTAATACAGTTCGCTTTTCGTCCTTATAAATCATACCATTAATTGCGGCAAATTGCAAGTAGGAGCATGGGAGAAGCCGGGAGGATACGAAAAAAACTTCGGGAGAGGACATCGGGAAAGCAAAAAAGAGGCATATCCCAGGTTCTGCAGAAGGCAACGAAGATAATAGCGCAGCCCCCGCAGGGATTTGGAAAATGTCCCGTCAAACAGAAATTTGTCGGTCTGTTAAGGAACTAACAACTAAGAGCTAAGGACTAAAAACTGAGGTGTCCTTCGGCACAGATTTGGAATATTTAGCCCGTCAAACAGAAATTTGTCGGTCTGTTGGAGGTAGCCTAAGCCTCCCTTGTCAAAGGTAAGTGAGACCCCAAATTTTCAATTTGGTTGGTCGAACTTATGCCTTGTGCTGAGGTGGGTCGCCTTGAAAAGGCGACTCGGAGGGATTCCACACGCCGCAACACCGTTATTTTGCAAGGTTTTCGGCGAATTCGTACTGCCTGCACGAATCCCCCCGGATCGCCTGAAAGGCGATCCGACCCCCTTTGACAAGGGGGTCTTTGGTGCGGCAAACAGACCGATAAACATCTATTTGACCTTACTGCCACGGGCGAACACGTGGGTTCGCCCCTACGGGATCTCTCTATTGTATACTATTTATATGGAGAAAGCGCCGTGGGCTTTTTGTCCCACGGCGCTTGTTGCGTTGGTTTTTAGGTTTTCTGTCCGTTAGTCCGGGCGGGTGTGCCCGGTTGGGACGGAAAATTCTGTTTTTACTTGATCAGACTATCGAAGTAGGTCTTGGCGCTGTCGCCGTAGTAGATGCAGGCTTTGGCAAGGGCTGCGGCGCTGGCATCGGTGGAGGCGATGTTGCTCTTGGCGTAAGCTTCGACGCTGTAGCCAACATTCTGGGAGGCGACCTGATCGCCAACATAAGCCACGAAGTAGAACATATTGCGCATGTCAACGGACTTCATACCGGTAAAGGTCACCTGAATTCTGCCATCATCCAGATCGGTGAACTCGGTGAGAACGGCAACCTCTTCGCCGTTTCCGTTCAGAACCTTGACGGAGGTGATGTCAGATTTGGTGTAGCCTTCGGCAATGGTCAGCTTGGCATTGATCTCGGTCTTGTCTGCGAAGGTGACGGAGAAGCCCATAGCGGTAACAGCGGTGATGGTACGGTCGTTATCCACGTAGGTTCTTACGTCGGTCAGTTCGGCGGACAGTTCTGTGGAGGCGTACTGCTGGTAGGCTTCCAGACCTGCGTTGACCAGCTCGTCTGCACGGCGGTCGAAGGCCACCTGAGCCGCTGCACCATAGTTCAGGCAGTCGATGAGCATGGTGAAGAGATAACCGTCAGTTGCAGGATCGTAGTAGTCGAAGCACAGTTCAGCATAGGCCAGCACGGAGTAAGTATCTACGGTGGTGTAGTACTCGCTGCCCTCGGCATCGAAGAAGTGGAGCACGGCACGCAGCTCGCTGCCCATTTCTACGGACTGGATGCCGGGGAGGCTGAAGAGCATACGCTCGGGATCGGTGGTCAGATCAGGATAGAGCGTAACGGTTTCCACGGTCTTCTCGCCGCCGCCCATGGGGTAGCGATCCTTTTCAACGGTCAGGTATGCGCCCTCGGTGACGTAGTTGGGAACGGCTGCCAGAACGTCAGCCAGCTTGATGCGGTAGTTCATCTGCAGATCGGAGTCGAAGGAGACAGTGTGGCTGATCTTGACCTCAACCTCGGTGGGCTCAGCTTCGCCGGAGACGACGGTGATGTTCTCAAACTTGGAGATGCCACGGTAGAGACCCAACTCTACGTTTTCGTTGTTTTCAGCGGGCGTTGCGGTGGCGGTGAAGGCAGTTTCGTTGCCTGCACCGGTGACGGTGACGGTTAGGTCGCCGCCATTTTCACGGGTGATGGTGACATGGAACTTGCAGCCGTTGCCTGCCAGCCAATCATAGTTGGTGCCGTTCACCTTTATAAAGGTCTGGTTGCCGGAGCCGTTATTGGAATCCAGCTCAATATTGACACCCAGGAGGCGGATATAGGTGGAGGAAGTATTGTCGTTGGTTACATCCAGCTCCATGGTGAAGTTCTCCTGATCCTTCAGAAGATCATTCCACACACGGTTATGGGTAGCTTCGTTGTAGGTGACAGCCAGATTTGCCTCGTCAGTGGCTGTCCAGCCGCTGAAGTCGCCGCTGTCATTGTCCCAGCCGAAATCGCCGGGGGTCTTGACTTCCACAGGAGGCTGCTCCTCCACGCCGCTCAGATCTACATTGGCGCTGAAATAGCGCAGAGCCGTATTGGCCACCACACGGTAGCCTGCATTGTTGGGATGGAGGCCGTCGGCCAGCAGCCACTCTCTGCCTCGCATATCGTAGTAGGAATCGGCATAGATGCAGCCGAACTCCTCTGCCAGGGCACGGATCCCCGCATTCCAGGCGATGATATCGGCGCTGCTCTGGTCATTATGACCCTTGGCGCAGAGGCCGAAGACGATAATGACAGTATCCGGCAGGGCGGCACGGATCTCCGTCAGGTAGCCACGGTAGTCAGAGATAAAGGTCTCGTAGGTGGTGCCTGCGTGGTAGTCGTTGATGCCATAGGCGATGGTCATGAGGTCGGGGTGATTGGGAACGATGTAGTCCTGCACCGTGTCCTTGGCGGCGGGGAATACGCCGTTGCCGCTGGTGGTGGACATCATGGTGCCGGAGATGGCCTTGTTAATGAGGGTCAGATCGCTGCCCTGGGCGGCTTCTGCCAGCTCGGCAAAGAGGTAGACCCAGGCATCCGTGCGGTTCAGAGCGCAGGCACCCTCGGAGATGCTGTCGCCCACTGCCACATAGGTGGTGAAGGGAGCGCCGGATTTCAGGACACGGGCGCTGCGGCTGATTT
The DNA here is from genome assembly GCA_045592805.1 of Faecousia sp. GTDB lineage: Bacteria > Bacillota > Clostridia > Oscillospirales > Oscillospiraceae > JAZOXB01. Next base: position 383 of record JAZNVK010000104.1, on the reverse strand, counting down.
TCAGGGTCTCGGTGTAGAACAGCAGGTTGGCGCTTGCATGGTCAGCCAAATTGCTGCGGTCTGCTGCCAGCACATTGGCCATGACCGCTGCCTGATTGCCACCGGAGAGGCTGCGGTACAGGCGGAGATCCAGACCCAGCGCCAGATCCTCTACGGCGGCGGCAAGGGCAGCAGTGTCGGCGGCAGTGACAAAGGCATTGAGGGCGTCCTCGCTGCGCTCAGTGGCTGCCAGACTGTCCAGATCCAGATTGTAGGAGGTATTGACCGCCAGGCAGGGATCTTCCCGCATGAGACGGGACAGGATCTCGCCGGAAATCAGGGCATTGCCCAGGGCATTGGGGGTCTTGCCGTCGTCGCCGACGGTGTGGGCGGCATCGCCCATG
>JAZNVK010000103.1:0-4896 GCA_045592805.1 Faecousia sp. | reverse complement strand
GCCTTCTTCGGCATCCGTGCCGGTGTGCTGGCGCTGATCGTCAAGGCGGTCATCTCCTTCTGGAAACGGGCGGAGCATAATGCCTTCTCCTGGGTGGTTATGATCTGTGCCTTCCTCTGGAGCGCCATTCTGGATTGGAGTGCCATTGCTCTCATCGCCCTGTGCGGTCTGGCGGGCTTTACCTTCTGCCTGATCCAGAGAAAGCGGGGTGTGATGAAATGATCTACTTAGAGCTTTTCTATACCTTCTTTACCATCGGCCTGTTCACCTTCGGCGGTGGCTATGCCATGCTGCCCATGATCCAGCAGAAGGTGATCGAGCATAACTGGCTGACCATGGAGGAACTGGTGGATTTCGTGGCCATTTCGGAGTCCACTCCCGGTCCCTTCGCCATTAACATCGCCACCTATGTGGGCACGGAAACCGGCGGTGTCCCGGGCGCCCTCTGTGCTACCCTCGGCGTGGTGCTGCCCTCCTTTATTGTCATTCTGATCGTCGCCAAGTTCTACCTGAAGTTTAAGAACAGCAAGGCCGTCTCCGGCGTGATGTACGGCCTGCGCTCTGCGGTGGTGGGTCTTATGGCAGCCGCCCTCTTCGGTATGCTGACCACGGTTTTCTTCCACAATGTGGACGTTTCCTGGGGCAATATGCTGCGGCCGGAGTTTATCTGCTCTGCGGTGATCTTTGCCGTCATGACCGTCCTGGCGCTGAAGAAGCTCAGCCCTATTATTATCATCGGCATTTCTGCGGCGGTGGGCATCCTCTGCGGCTACATATTCTTATAAAGGAGACGGTTTTGTGGCAAAGTCAAAATTTCGCCTGAGTCCTCCCCGTTTTATCGCCCTGGGCTTCCTGCTGGTGATCCTGTTGGGGGCAGGACTTCTGTGCCTGCCCTTCTCCTCCAAGGGCGATCCTGTGGGCTTTCTGGATGCCCTCTTCACCTCTACCAGTGCCACCTGTGTCACAGGTCTGGTGGTACGGGACACCTTCACTACCTGGACCGGCTTTGGCCAGGGGGTGATCCTGCTGCTGATCCAGCTGGGCGGTCTGGGACTCATGACCGTCATCACCCTCTTCTCCTACGCCCTGGGCAAGCACCTGGGGCTCTACAGCCGTAAGGTTCTCATGCAATCCGCAGGCAATATGTCCCTGGCAGGTGTGGGTTCCCTGATCCGTCGGATCATCCCCTTCAGCTTTGTCATCGAGGGCACCGGTGCCTTGCTGCTGTCCTTCCGCTTCATTCCCGAGTTCGGCTGGGGGAAGGGGATCTGGTATTCTGTCTTCCACGGCATCTCCGCCTTCTGCAACGCAGGCTTTGACCTCATGGGAGCGAAGCAACCCTTCTCCTCCATGATGGACTATGTGGCAGACCCCCTGGTGAGCCTGACACTCTGCGGTCTGATTATCATCGGCGGTCTGGGCTTCCTGGTCTGGCGGGATCTGGCGCAGAACGGCCTGCACTGGAACAAATACCAGCTTCACACCAAGCTGGTCATTGTCACCAATCTGATTTTGTTCCTGGGCGGCACGGTTCTGTTCCTGTTCTTCGAATGGAACGCCTCCATGGCAGAGATGAGCTTCGGAGAAAAGTTGCTGGCCTCCTTCTTCCAGGCGGTCACGCCCCGAACCGCAGGCTTCAACACCGTTGATTTGAACAGTCTCAGCGAGTCCGGAACTCTTCTGACCAATATTCTCATGCTCATCGGCGGCTCTCCCGGCTCCACTGCCGGCGGCATCAAGACTACCACTGTGGCAGTGCTGTTCCTCAGCACCCTGGCCTCTGCCCGGGGGAAATACCGGGTCAACGCCTTCCGTTACTCCATTGACCGGGATACCATCCGTCAGGCCTGCTCCATTGTGGTGATCTACCTGAGCCTGACCTTCCTGTCCATCATGCTCCTGTGTGCCACGGAGGGAGTCAGCGGCAAGGTAGCCTCCCTGGAGGTCTGCTCAGCCGTGGCAACCGTAGGCTTGAGCCTGGGACTCACACCTTCTCTTTCTCTGGCAGGCAAGCTGCTTCTGATCCTGCTGATGTACGCCGGTCGTCTGGGCGGCCTGAGCTTTGTGTTGATCTTCGGTGAGAAAAAGTCTGAACCGCCGCTGGACCGTCCCAACGGCAAGCTCCTCATCGGCTGATACCTTTATTTATATAGGAGGAAATTATGAAATCTGTTCTCATTATCGGCATGGGCCGCATGGGTCGCCATCTGGCTGCCAAAATGCAGCAGCTGGGCAATGATGTTATGGTGGTGGATAACAGCCCTGAGGCAATCCATGCCCTGTCTGACAGCTTTACCAATTCCTGTATCTGCGACTGCACCAATCCCACCGTCGTTGCCTCTCTGGGCGTGGACAATTTTGATATCTGCTTTGTGACCATCGGAGAGGATTTTCAGGCATCTCTGGTCGTCACCAGCCTGTTAAAGAAGCACGGCGCCCGTAAGATCGTGGCGAAAACCAATCAGGAGATCCAGGCGGAGCTGCTGCGCACCATCGGTGCTGACGAGATTGTCAACCCCGAGGTGGAGATTGCTGAAAAACTGGCGGTGCGCCATAATGCCCGCAATATTTTCGACTATATTCCCCTGACAGAGGATTACTCCATTTACGAGGTTCCCGTTTTGCCTGCCTGGGTGGGACGCAGCCTCATCGAGCTGGAAATCCGCCGGAAATACAAGGTCAATATCATTGCCGTGAAGAACGGAAATGAGCTCAATGCCAATCCTGCCGGCGAGTATCGCTTCCGCACGGGAGACCATGTGATCCTCATCGGAAGAAGCGACGAGGTCTTCAAACTCTCGGCAAAAGCATAAAAATCCCCCTTTTTGCAAAAAAAAGCTTGCCTTTTGGCGCATCTTCTGCTATTATGGTGCAAAATGTGTCAAAAAGGAGGTGGAGCGATGCGTACAGTAAGGAAGTTCGTAGATCGTACCCTGCTTCTCTACGTGATCGTAGGCGTAGCTAATTTTGTCATCTGCACTTCGATCATGTTCCTGCTGTTTAATCTCTGCGGTGTCAGCGAGCATGTTGCCCCCATTGTCAACTACGGCATGGGCAGCCTGATCTGGTTCCTGGCCTGCCGCTTCATCCTTTTCAAGGGTCACCCTACCACCTTAAAGCGAGTCTTTTTGTTTGCGGCAGAGGTGCTGGCCTGTTATCTGCTGTCCTACTATGTGATCGCCCCGGCGGTATCGAAGCTGCTTCTGAAGTGGGACTTTGCCTCCTGGGTGTTCCGCTTCGGCGGAGCTGATAAGATGCAGGCAAACTGTGAAATGGGGATCGGCGCTCTGGCTTATGCCCTGATCAACTACTTCGGTCAGCGTTATATTGTGTTCAGCGATCGCTTCGATAACAAGGCAAGGAAAGCCGCGACCAAATAGTAAATTTTAAGCACCGTCGAAGGACGGTGCTTTTCCTTTGCTGCATGAAAATTTGCTGTGCATTATTATATTTGAAAAAATTAAATAATTAAATGGAAAATATGGGTATTATAGGCATAAAAATGGGATTTTCGGCACTTTTAATTTTCCTGTCCGTGAAAACGGAGAAATATAGGGGCAATCTTGCCAATTGCAAAAAAAGTTGTTAAAATAGAAGCACCAAAATGGGCAACAAGCCCTTATTATTGGAATTTTAAGGAGGACGAACAATGAAACACGCATTCAAGAAGATCATGGCGCTGCTTCTGGCAGTTGCAATGATCGTCGGTATCCTTCCCGCAGTGTTGGCAGCAGACGAGCTCCCCTTCACTGACGTCAAGGAGAACGACTGGTTTGCACCCTATGTCGATTTTGTCTACAACCATGAGCCCCAGCTCATGAACGGTATGACAGAAGATACCTTTGCACCTCATGGCACCCTCACCCGCGCCATGGCTGCCGTGGTACTGTACCGCCTGGCGGATCCCGTGATCCCCTCTGTCAAGCCCTCTACCTTTACCGACCTGACCGCTGACTGGTACAAGAACGGTATTGCCTGGGCACAGCAGAACGGCGTTGTCAACGGTATTTCCGAGGACAAGTTTGATCCGGAAGGTCTGGTCACCCGTGAGCAGCTGGTCACCATGATCTGGCGCTACAACGACAGCCCCGTGGTGGAGAAGGACTATCTCAAGAACTTCCCCGATGCTTCCAAGATCTCTGACTATGCCAAGGAAGCCTTCAACTGGGCCATCTCCAAGAAGATCATCTCCGGCTCCGTCAACTATGACGACAGCATTACCCTCAATCCCCAGGGCTATGCCACCCGTGCCGAGTTTGCCAAGATCATCGCTGTCTTTGCAGATGTGACCCAGGGCTGCGAAGCCGGCCACAGCTGGGACGAGGGTGTTATCACCGTTCAGCCCACCTGCACCGAGCCCGGCGAGAAGGTCTACACCTGTGTCCGCTGCGACGAGACCATGACCGAAGAGATTCCCGCCATGGGCCATAGCTACTTTGACGGCGCTTGCTACGTCTGCGGCGAAGCTCTGGCTGCCGAAGGCGACATCGTCATCTACTACACCAACGACGTCCATACCTATATTGACGGCGCTCTGTCCTACGACACAATTGCCGATCTGAAGGCTCAGACCAAGAAGATCGCTGACGGCGTCCTCCTCGTCGATGCAGGCGACCATGTCCAGGGTACTGCTTACGGCTCCATGGATAAGGGCGAGACCATCATTGAGCTCATGAACGCTGCTGACTATGACCTGGCCACTCTGGGTAACCACGAGTTCGACTATGGCATGGAGCGCGCTCTGGAGCTGGTCGGCATGGCCGAGTTCCCCTACGTTTCCGCCAACTTCTACCATGAGAAGGACGGCGTTGCCGGCGATCCCGTTCTGGATGCTTACAGAATGTTCGAGATCTCCGGTGTGAAGATCGCTCTGGTCGGTATCACCACTCCCGAGTC
>JAZNVK010000102.1:0-3176 GCA_045592805.1 Faecousia sp. | reverse complement strand
TGTTTTGGATTGGTGCAGGAAAGGGAACTTGATTATAGAACTAAGGACGAATCACTAAGGACTTAATAACTAAGGACGAATAACTAAGGACGAATAACTAAGAACGAATAACTGAGGTATCGGCTCCGCCGATGGAATTTGAAATTGAGTCAAATAGATGTTTATCGGTCTGTGGCACTTTCTTGTGCCGCCGTGGGGCGGGGGCTTGCCCCCGCCGCCTCTGCTCCATCGGAGCAGAGGAAACCATCTCACAACATTGCACGAATTCGCCTTAATGCGGTACAAATTTGTGATTTTCCGCCGCCGGCGGGAGCAAGCCCCCGCCCTACGGTGGTAATTGGCAGTGCAGCCAACAGTTCGGCAAATTTCTGTTTGACGGGCTAAACATTCAAAATCCGTGCCGTAGGCACACCACAGTTTTTAGTCTTTAGCTGTTAGTTATTAGTTTATAAACAGACCGGCAAACTTCTGTTTGACGGACGAAATAATCCAAATCCGTGCCGAAGGCACACGTCGCTCTTAGTTATTCATCCTTCGTCATTCGTCATTCGCTTGCCGACTGCGAAGCTGACGTGGCAATCGAAAACTTCTGTCTTAAACCCTGCCTTTTTGCCATCCCCCGTGGGGGGTTCGTTTTTTCTTTGGGTAATTTTTGGAAAACAGACCAAAAAGCTGTATTTTCGGGGAAATAGCCGTTGACTTTTTGGAGGTTAACTGATAAAATTATATCGGTAAATTTGGGGCATAATGCCCCTGCAACGGCGATGCTCATTCTCAGCATCGTACATTTTTTGTGCCTTCAAGAGCAAAATAGGAGGAAATCTACTTATGAGCAATGAACGCTACTACACCATCGAGCAGATGGAGGAGGCTACCGCTTCTTTGCTGGAAAACGGCAAGAAGGTTGGAGCAGACAGCTGGCAGCAGCGTGCCAAGAATCAGTCTCCCCATTGCGGATTCGGTGAAGCAGGTACCTGCTGCCGTATCTGCTCCATGGGCCCCTGCCGCATCACCCCCAAGGCTCCCCGCGGCATCTGCGGCTGCGATGTCCACGGCATCGTCGCCCGTAACTATCTCCGTTTCACCGCCGGCGGCTCCGCTACCCACTCCGACCATGGCCGTGAGATCTGCCACACCCTGCACCAGACCCGTGAGGGCGGCAACTACACCGTCAAGGATCCCGAGAAGCTGAAGCGCATCGCCACCGAGTGGGGCATCGAGACCGAAGGCAAGGACATTTATGATCTTGCCCACGAGGTTGCCGAGGTTGGTCTGCTGGAGTACGGCAAGCCCTTCGGTTATCAGCGCTTTACCGAGCGTGCGCCCGAGCACACGCAGAAACTGTGGAAAGATGCTGAGATCCTGCCCCGTGCCATCGACCGTGAAGTCTCCCAGTCCCTGCATATGACCCATATGGGCTGCTCTTCCATGCCCGAAGCCCTGATCCGCCACTCTCTCCGTGCCGGCCTGTCCGACGGCTGGGGCGGCTCCATGATGGGCACCGAGTTCTCCGATGTCCTGTTTGGCACTCCCAAGCCTGTGGATACCACCGCCAACATCGGCGTCATGGAGAAGGACATGGTCAACATCATCGTCCACGGCCACGATCCCTCCCTGTCTGAGATGATCGTGTTCTACGCACAGGATCCCGAGATGGTCGCTCTTGCCAAGAGCGTGGGTGCCAAGGGCATCAACATCGCCGGTGTCTGCTGCACCGCCAACGAAGTCGCCATGCGTCACGGCATCCCCATGGCAGGTAACTTCCTGTCCCAGGAGAACGTGGTTCTCACCGGCGCCTGCGAAGCCATTGTTGTTGACGTACAGTGCATCTTCCCCGCACTGGGCCCCCTGTCCAAGTGCTTCCATACCAAGTTCATCACCACCTCTCCCATTGCCCGTATCCCCGACAGCGAGTTCTACCGCTTCAACGCTGAGACCGCCGGTGAGAACGCCAAGGCAATCGTGAAGATGGCTGTTGAGAACTTCAAGAACCGTGACCAGTCCCTGGTCAATATCCCCCAGCAGAAGACCAAGGCTACCGTCGGCTACTCCGTCGAAGCCATCAAGACCTGCCTGGACGGCGTTACCAATTCCCATGTGGACATCACCGGCACCACCAAGCCCCTGGTTGACGTGGTCAAGTCCGGCGTTCTCCGTGGCGCTGTTGCCATGGTCGGCTGTAACAACCCCAAGGTTCGTCCCGACACCGCTCACATCGAGCTGATGAAGAAGCTCATTGCCAACGACATCATTCTCATCGTCTCCGGTTGTTCCGCTCAGGCTGCTGCCAAGGCAGGCTTGCTTGACAAGGATGCCAAGGAGCTCTGCGGCGAGGGTCTGAAGCGTGTCTGCGAGCTGGTTGACATTCCTCCCGTGCTCCATATGGGCTCCTGCGTGGATATCTCCCGTATGATGATCCTGGCCTCCGACATCGCCAAGGATTGGGGCATCAATATTTCTCAGGTTCCCGTAGTCGGCTGCGCTCCCGAATGGATGAGTGAGAAGGCCGTCTCCATCGGTAACTACGTCGTTGCCACCGGCATCGAGACCTTCCTGGGCGTGGATCCCTATACCAAGGGCTCTACCGAGGTCACCGAGCTGCTCCAGGGCGAGAACGGCATCAACAAGTGGGTCGAGGCCAAGTTCGTGGTCGAGACCGACATCGAGAAGCTGGGCGACAAGATGATCGAGTGCATTGAGGCCAAGCGTACCGCTCTGGGAATCTAATATGAAAATCGCTGTTACCGGCAAGGGCGGCGTAGGCAAGACCACCTTCTCTGCCACCCTGGCAAGGCTCTATGCCGCCGAGGGTCGCAGAGTCCTGGCTGCCGATGTGGATCCCGATGCCAACTTAGGGCTCGCCCTGGGGCTGACGGAGGAAGAGGTCAATGCCATCGTCCCTGTGAGCAAGATGAAGGAGCTGGCCAAGGAGCGCACCGGCGCCAGCGACGACAACAAGTTCTACAAGCTCAACCCCTATGTGGCGGATATCCCCGAGAAATTCGCCAAGACCGTCAACGGTGTCAAGCTGCTGGTGATGGGTACTGTGGATCTGGGCGGCAGCGGCTGTGTTTGTCCCGAGCATGTGATGCTCAAATCTGTGCTTGCTGCCATGACCTACCGTAAGGGCGATGTGGTCATTATGGATATGGAAGCGGGGTTGGAGCATTTGGGGC
>JAZNVK010000101.1:0-12620 GCA_045592805.1 Faecousia sp. | reverse complement strand
GATTGCCACGGCCACAGGTGGCCTCGCAATGACATTGCGTAATATGTTGTCTCTCTCATAGTACGAAATTATTCCTAATACTGGAGGCTTTGGCTACGACAAACAGTTCGACATATTTCTGTTTGACTTACTGTGTGGGGGGCGGTTTTGCCCTAATGATTGTTTGTTAAGTTACTTAGTACTAAATGTGCGCGGTTTACATAATTATATTATGGTAAAGTTGCGGAGTAGCCGTAGGCGCATTGCCTGTCGGTGATGCCACGGGCAGGATGTATCCTGCCCCTACGCATCCTGACGATAGTGCGGCAGGTCTCGGCGTGCCCAGTGGTCACGCCCTACGGTGTCGATTGTAAATACGGCAAACTGTTCGACAAATTTCTGTTTGACGGGCTAAATATACCAAATCCGTGCCGAAGGCACACCTCAGTTTTTAGTCCTTAGCTCTTAGTTGTTAGTTTATAAACAGACCGGCAAATTTCTGTTTGACTGCGTTGGGATACCCGGAGGCGAGTGTCAGTGAGCGGTAATCATCGTCTTCCCTACGTGTTCTGTTCCCTACGAGTTCCGTTAAAGTGTAAGCAGCGGTTTGACAAATGATTGGGCGCTTCGCCGGAAGGCCGGAAGAGCATTTTTAGAGGTGTCCGATTGATTATTATTGAATTATTTCCTTCAGCGACGAAAAAGAAGCTGCCCTTTTGGGAGCAGCTTCTTTTAATTATAGCATTCGATAATATACTCGGGCAATTCAGTATTCAGCCTCGGTTTGTTTGGTGCGTTCCCGATTTATTTCACGGAAACACCCATGTGGTCACGGGCGTTTAGCCAGTTTCGGCGCATTTCCCGGGAGGCAGCTTCCGCATCACGACGATGCAGCGCATTTAGCAATTCGCGATGGGATATAAAGCTGTCAATGCTCAGACCGGAGCGACGGTAATAGGCATACTCGATACGCTGGATATGGAGCATCAGCGTTGCGGAAAATTCTGAAATAAACTCATTTCCTGCAATCTGCAAAATACGATCGTGGAAGACCAGATCCTCCTGCAGGGTTTCGATGAGCTTGTCCTGGCGAATCATGGACTGTACTCTCTCCTCCAGCTCCTCCAATTCTTCCAGCTGTTCATCGGTGATGCTACGGCAGCACAGCTCTGCAGCGAGTCCATGTAAATGGGCAAGGGGCAGATACCATTTTTCCTGACCATCCATATCGATCTCGGTTACTACGGTCGCCTTATTGGGATAGATCTCCACCAGCTTCTGAACCGCCAGCATCTGCAGCGCCTCACGGACAGGGGTACGGCTGACCTCAAAATAATCACTGATCTCCTGGTCATTCAGACGCTCACCGGGCAGCAGCGTACCATAAATGATCCAGTCACACAGGGTACTATAGATGCGCATTTTTGCAGATTGTCTCTTCATCGCAGGTCTTTTAACAGGAATTGGCATATGTTCACCTCACTCTATTTGGGATATTATAGCAATGGATTTTACAATTTTCAATATTTTGTTACAAAAAATGTTAATATTTCCCAAAAAGTCCGCCAATAATCGCAGCGTATCCTTCCGCGCTCTTTTCCAGTTGCTCGATGAGCACATACTCATCCACCGTGTGCGCCAGATTCTCAAAGGAAGGGCCGTAACCGATGGTCTTAATCCCCTGTTCACCGGCATAATGACTGCCATTGGTGCAGAAGGAGTAGTAGGTCAATTCCGGTGTCTGTCCGATGGTCTGCAGTGCCTTGTAAGAGGCCTGCACAAATTCCGCCTCACGTGAATATTCCCAGGCCGGGAAGAAGCGCTCTGCAAAGATCTCATTGCCGGTATAGCAGAGCTTCGTTTCGCTGCGGAAGTAGACCTTTGCACTAAACTGGGGATCTGAGCTGCTGAGAAGCTCGATCCGCCGACGGATGGGGTCCAGCACGCTGTCCTTGGTATCCCCCACCAGGAGTCTTCTGTCCAGGGTGGCAATGCAGCGCTCCGGTACCACAGAGGCACCGGGGAAGGGTGCGGAAATGATATCCGTCAATTCCATAATGCCCTTGCCCAGATTGGGCTGCTCGTCGGGGACAATATCCTCCAGAGCGGCTACCAGCTTCATCATTTTTTTCACAGCGTTAATACCCTTTTCCGGGTTGGCGGAGTGGGCAGGCTTGCCGATGGTCTCCAGGACGATCTCTCCCCTGCCCCGCTGGCCGATCTTCAGCGCCAGATTGGTGGCCTCTCCGATGATAACATAGTCCGGCTCCACAGCCTTGCTGATCAGGCGGGCAGAAACGCCTTCGTAAAGTTCTTCATAAACCACACCGGCCACGTAGATCTCACCGGCAAAATAACGGTTTTGGGCATAGTAGGCTGCGCCGCAGATCATGGCTGCCACAGCACCCTTCATATCCGATGCGCCACGGCCGCAGACCCGATCCTCCCGGATCTCACCGCCAAAAGGCTCAAAGGACCAGCGCTCCGGCTCCTGCACCGGCACGGTGTCAATATGGCCGTCCAGCAGCACCTTGGGGCCGGGACGGTCGCCCTTGATGCAGCCGATCACATTGCCGTAAGCATCTATGGTCACGGAATCGTAGCCCAGGGCTTCCATTGCGGTTTTCACTACCTGCGCCACCTGTTTTTCCTCGCCGGAGTAGCTTTTGGCACGGATCAGCGCCGAGCACAGGCGAACCGTATAGTCGTGAAGTTGTTCTATTGTCATGGTTCTCTCTCCTATCAAAGCGTATTGACCTGCTCCCAGAGACGGGCTGCCTCCCTGCGGCAGGCCGCATAGACTTCTTTTTCATCCAGTTTGGTCATTTCGCGATTTTCAACCACTTTTTCGCCGTTGACAACCACGGTCTGCACGCAGCTGCCAAAGCCGGAGGTCATATGGGACAGGGGCATCCCACGGACAAACTGGCCGTAAAAATGGCAGTGAGCGCTGATCATACCGGGCATGAGGATCTGGCCTGCCAGATCATAGCGAAGCTCAGCCTGAGGCAGCTGATCGTCGGCGCAGGCGCCCACATCCACGATCCGGTCGCCGCAGATCAGAACATATCCGCCGGGCAGAAGCATCTGCTTCACATCTCCCGTCAGGAGCGTAGCGTGATAATACAATACTCTTTGTTTCATTTTACATCACCCGGTAGCTTTCTGTAAAGTCTTTTTCCTGCGCCGGGCACGGAAATATCGCTTCCGTTTTCCATCAGTACCTTTCCGCAGGCAATGGTTTTCTCTACGGTCATGTGAAGTTCCAATCCCTCAAAGGGAGTGTAGTCTGTTTTTTCGTGGAGCATGGAGGCGGTGAGCAGCTGCTTCTGTCCCGGACGGAGCAGGACAATATCAGCGTCGCTTCCCGGCTGCAGGCAGCCCTTTTGGGGATAGGCGCCGTAAAGAATGGCAGGATTTTTGGAGGTCAGACCGGCGGAGAAGATATTGAACATAAAGCCCACAACCGCCTGGGACCGGTTTCCGGACACGCCTACGTAAGCGATGATCACAGCGGACAAGCCGCCGACCAGACAGCCGATCAGGATCGCCAGGAACAAGGAAGATGTGAACTGATAAGCCATCAGCGTTGCGAAAGCGCCGATGAGCATATTGCCCTCCAGACCGATGTTCATAACACCGGCACGCTCTGCCACGGACTCACCTACGGCCGGAAAGAGGATAGGCACACCCTGCCGAAGGGTAGATGTCAGTAAAGCAGTAATTACACTTATGTTCATACGCCCTTACGCTCCTCTCTAAATAAAACTGTCTCTGCGGTATCTAATACGCAAAATGCGATATATAACTGATTACATAAATAATATACCCGAAACAAAAACCGTTGTAAATACTCATTAATGACAAAAATGCGTGAAGTGGCGTTGTGCAAAGCCCCAAGTCTACCGGCTGACCCGTTCCCGACACAGGTGAGATACGCTGTGGAGAATATTTTTCTGCGGCAGCATATTGCCATTGCTTTTATTGTGCGATATAATGATAATGGTGTATTTTATAATTCGCTAAAACACGAAAGTGCATATCTTGGTATGGCTATGGATGTATGTATTCTTGATATAAATTGTATCTCAGATCTACAGGGGAAAGAGCTGCTGACACCGGAACGGCGGAGTCGTATGGAGCGTTATTTGCGCAAGGCGGATCAGGCCAGGTGCCTGGGGGCAGGTTTGCTTCTGCGTTATGCCTTCGGAGAAGAAGGGGCGGCGCAGATCCTCCCGGACGGCCTGGGTAAGCCCTATCTGCCGGAAGGACCTTATTTTAATCTGTCCCACTCCGGCGACAAAGTCGTGCTGCTTGTATCTGACAGGCCCTCCGGAGTAGATATTGAGCAGATCTCCCCCTGGTCAAGGGCTGTGGCAAGGAGGGTCTTCACCCAAAAGGAGCAGGCCTGGCTCAATGCCCACGAGGAGGAGGATAGCGCCTTTTTCCGCCTCTGGACTGCAAAAGAGGCAGTTATGAAGGCTCTGGGGCTTGGGTTACGACTTCATCCGGAGTCCTTTGAAATCAGCCCGGAGGAAGACGTTCCCAATCCGGTAGAGGGGAGCAATTGGTATCTCCAATGGTGGAAGATCGAGGGCCATATGCTCTGCTGTGCTGTGGATATCCCTTTGGAAGAGATTTGCATTCGGGAGATTTTTCCTGAGGACGTGCGATAGGAAGCGCTGATTGCATGTAACGGAGCGATTTTCAAAATCGCAAAAGACTATGCCGGGAAGACCGCTCTCTATTTTGAGGGAGCCACTCTAAGCTACGGCGAGCCGGAGCGCCGAAGCTGCTGCAGCCATGCTGGGCGTGGTCAAGGCCGGCGCTGCGATCTGTGTGATCGATGAGAGTTATCCGGAAGACTGTGTGAATTTCATCATCAGAGATACAGGAAGCAAAGCCGTGATCGATTACGAGTGGATGGGAAGCCACGAATCTCCGCATACATCCGTTCAAGCCCACCGTTTTCCAATGAAGGCGGTGGGCTTCAATTTTATCATTGACATTACCATTCTAAGGTGCTATACTTCAAATATATAGTTCCTGCAGAAGGCAGGACGGAAAGGAGATTTTAAGTATGATTGTTCGTGAGGTCGTAAGCAGCTAACTGAATATGGGTGCCAATAAATTTGGGGGCATGGGCCTCCTGATTTTGTGTGCCATTTTTGAGTAACTTATGGATATGGGATGACCGCAGGGTGCAGCCGTAGACGTGAGCTGCTTTGCTGCGGTATTTTTGCGCCCATTTTCAGTTAGCAAAGAGGAAAAAATCATTGTCATAACTGAAATTGGAGGATAAAAATTGAACATTAACGATTACGGTACCGTGCCGAATTATGAAAACCTGCCGGGAATACCGGCGAGAGTGACCGCCGTGCATAAAGAGCGCTACGAGATCGTCTGTGTCCACGGCATTCGTTACGCAAAACTGAAAACCAGGGAGTATTTTGTGGATACCCAGGACTTCCCTACCGCCGGAGATTTCGTCATGATCCGGTATGTTGACAACGGGGACAGTCTGATCCTGACAACACTGCCCAGAAGAACCTTCTTCTCCCGACGGGAGCCGGGGCCCATTCCTCGGGATCAGGCAGTGGCAGCGAATTTTGACTATGTTTTTATTATGCAATCCCTGAACATGGACTTTAATCCCAAACGGCTGGAGCGCTATCTGACCCTGGCATGGCAATCCGGCGCGACACCGGTGATCCTGCTGACCAAGGCCGATCTGGTGGAGGACTATTGGGGCTACCTTACGGAGGTAGATCGGGTGGCAACGGGGGTGAATATTCACGTGGTCAGTGCGCAAACCGGCTACGGGCTAAACCATCTGAACCGCTACCTGCAACCCGGAAACACCGTGGTATTCTTGGGTTCCTCCGGTGTGGGCAAGTCCAGCCTGGTCAATGCCCTTGCCGGTGAAGAGATCATGACGGTCAGCGGAATTCGTGAGGATGACAGCAGGGGGCGACATACCACCACCCACCGTCAGCTGATCCGCCTGAAGAGCGGTGTGATGATCATCGACACCCCGGGTATGCGGGAGCTGGGGATGTGGGATGTTTCCGAGGGTCTGGTGGATGCCTTTGCCGATGTGGAGCAATTCCTTGGTAAGTGCCGCTTCTCGGACTGCCGCCATCAGCGAGAGCCCGGCTGTGCCATCAAGGCCGCCCTTGCCTCCGGTGCGCTGGACAGCCGTCGCTGGGAAAGCTACCAAAAGCTGAAGGAAGAAGCCGTAGACAAAGCGGAGATGCTCCGCCAAAAAAATGAATGGCACAAAGGTCTTGCCAAGTTTACCAAGCAGAGAAAGAAGGATATCTGGTAATGGAGAAAATCATCAAATCCATGGAAGGCTTTGTATCCCCTTTAAAATTCAGCAAAAACGGAAATGTTTTCTCCCGAAGCTGTGCTATGATGAATGCGTAGCTACAAGATAACCATTCAGGAGGGAAAAAGTGGAGTATCTGAACATCATTCAAAGAAGTCTGGACTATATCGAGGACAATCTGCGCACCGAGATCACGGCTGCAGAGCTGGCAGATCAGGCGGGATTTTCACTGTTTCACTATTATCGGCTGTTTCAGCAGGCCACAGGTCTGCCGGTGATGCAGTATATTCTGCGGCGCAGGCTGCTCCACGGTATCTACGCCATAAGGCAGGGAAAAAGCAAAACCGACAGCGCACTGTTATTCGGCTTTGACACCTATGCAGGCTTTTATAAAGCCTTTTGCCGTGAATTCGGTACCACGCCCTCCGCATTTTTGGAATCCGGAAGGGCAAAGCGTCCCTATCGGATCGACATCACCAAGGAGGACTACATGACCGTAAGCCATAAGAAAGCCGCTCAGATCCTGAAGCATTGGAATCTGAGCAGCGAAACCATTTCTGATATTTACTATGAGGACACCAATAATAGGAATGACAGCGCACTCTCCGTGGGTGAGGCCTACATTCTGAAATACACCACCAATCTCAAAAAGCTGAAAAAGCACATCGATATTTCCAAAGCTTTGGAGAGCATCGGTCTTAAAACCGCCGCTCCGATCCCTACCGCAGACGGTCGGGAATATATACTGGAGGGCGAGCTGTATTTCTATGTCACCAGGCGCCTGACCGGCACACAGCTGTCAGCCCGGCGCTTCGGTGAGGGAGACGGACGTTTCGTGGGCGAGATCCTTGGCCAGCTCCATCTGGCGCTGGCGAAGTTGGAAGATCCGGTCAATGAAGCGGATCTGCTCGCAACGGTGCGGGATTGGGCGCTCCCTAAGGCAAAAGAAGCGCTGCAGCTCAGCGATGCTTTTTGCAAAGAATATCTGCAGATCTTCTCGGAGCTGTATCCCAGGCTGCCCCGTCAGATCATCCACCGGGACCCCAACCCGGGGAATATCATCTGTGCCGAGGAGCAATGGGGCTTCATCGACTTTGAACTGACCGAGCGGAATGTTCGGATTTATGACCCCTGTTATGCGGCAACGGCAGTTCTGTCGGAACGTTTCGGTCAGAACAACGAGGACTGGCTGGATATTTACGGGGAGATCATCTGCGGCTATGACAGCGTGGTGCGCCTGACAGAGGAAGAGCGCAAGGCCATTCCCTATGTGATCCTCGCCAATCAGTTTGTCTGTGTCAGCTGGTTTGCAGAGCAGGACAAATATGCGGAGATTCTGGAGATCAACAAGAAGATGACAATCTGGCTCATAGAAAAATTAGTAGAGCTAAAGGCAATCTAAAGCAATGACTTCTATCCGCAGGCGGATTTGAAACCACTGTCGTCCACGGCGTTATGGGCGGCGCATGGCTCGCACCAAACCTGAACGAACTGCTTGCAAATAAGGATACCAAAGAGCTGTTGATGAAAACCGTACGGATGCTGGACACCCATGAGGAGATCATCGGCCTATCCGGCCATCTGCTGGCTGTGTCACAAAAAGCCAAACCGCTGGGAGCATCTTTGCATCGTTACTAAGGACAGTACCACGATTATGAGCGGTCATATTTGGGAGATGAACTTGCAGTATTGACTTATTTTAGATTCTAAATTATAATAAAAACAGACAAATCATCAGGAAGAAGTGGTTTTTTGGATATTCATGTTCGGCAGCTTCGCTATTTTATGGAGCTGGCAAAATGCCTGAATTTTACGAAAGCAGCAATGAATCTCTATATTGCACAGCCTGCGCTGAGCCAACAAATCGCCGATCTGGAAAAACAGCTGGGTGTGACTCTGTTTGTCCGCAACTCCCGTTCCGTCGCTCTGACCGCCGCAGGGCAGATCCTCCTGGACTCCTGTCCGGATATCCTGACGAAGATGGAGATCGTCCACAGGCAGATGCTTCAGGCGCAATCCGGTTTCCGAGGCAGTCTGCGGATCGGTTACTTGGGAAATTTCGTAGAGAAGCTGCCTCCCGTGCTGTCAGCCTTCCGGAAGGAGTATCCGGATATCTCCCTGGATATTGTGGGCGGTTCTCTGCAGGAGCAGAAGCATATGCTCCATAGCGGTCAAATCGACATTTCTTTCGCCCGTATCAGTTACCCGGAAATGAACAGGGAGGATGCCCCAGAGCGTATGGTGCTCTGGCAGGATGATATATGCATTCTGATCCACGAGGATCACCCCTTCATTGTTAACGACTGCCGGGATCTTGACCTGTTGGAGAGGGAGGAGCTTCTCCTTCCCGACGACAGCAACGACCCCTTCTATGCCAGAATCGTACAGGATGTCTGCTCGGAGGCAGGACTTAACTTTACTAACCGCAAGTTCCTGAAGAATGTCGAAGCCGTTCTGATGCAGGTCAACGCAGGTCTGGGAGTCTCTGTTTTGCCCAGCGCAGTGATGACCTTGGTGCATCATCATGTTCGCACTCACCCACTTAAAAAGGACTGCATTGATTTCGGTGCGCTTTGGATGAAGGATAACGAAAATCCCTCTCTTCCCCTGTTTTTAGACCTGGTTATAAAGATCTTTAAGGCGCCACCCAATGCATAACTTCTGCATACAAAAGAGGAACTGCCTCAACGAGGCAGTTCCTTTTTTGTCAGAATACACCCAACGCGTCCAATGCAATTACGATAAAGGTTATGATCAAGCCGCCGATGCCGCAGGCAATGATAATATCCAGCTGCTTTACAGACAGAGGAACTTTGTCATACCAGCCTTCTTTAGTCTGCTGCCAGGCGGATTTTTTAGGTTTATCCTCCTCGGTGACGGGATCATCCTCTACAAGTTCCAGATCCTTCTCTTCCATTACTTCTTGGCAACGTACTTACGGATGTCCATTGCAACCGCGGTAATGACCACAAGGCCCTGAACGATGTAGTTGTAGTTGGGATCAACGCCCAGGAACTGCAGGATGATCTTCAGCAGCTCGAAGACCAGGACGCCAACCAGGATGCCGGGAACCGTACCGATACCGCCGGTGGTGGAAACACCGCCGATGGTACAGCCGGCAATGGCTTCCAGCTCGTAGGAAACGCCCATGGAGGCAGAAGCGCCACCGGACTTACCGGTCATCAGGAAGCCGGCAAAAGCGTACATCACACCGGCAAGCGCATAGATGGTGGTAATCTTTCTGCGGACATTGACACCGGAGACCTCAGCAGCATTCTCATTACCGCCGATGGCATACATATATTTACCGTGGGTTGTCTTATTATACAAGAACCAGAAGAGCAAGCCGAACAAAATCGCAATGAGGATGTAGCCGGAGAAGCCCTTGAACTCGCCGATGGCAAAAATCTTCCAGTTGAAGAAATCCTTGAAGTTCTGGTGGAAACCACCGATGGGCTGTGCGCCGGTGTAGATCAGGTTAATGCCGTAAACAATCGTCTGAATACCCAGGGTAGCGATGAAGGGAGGCACCTTCAGATAGGCGATAATGGAGCCGGTAACGATACCGATGATCGCGCCGATGACCAGAACGATCAGCAGAGCGACGATCATATTCATCTCGGGCATCCAGGAGAACAGACGGGCAGCATAGTCCCATCTCTGTACCATAACGCCGGTAAGAGTAGCGGCCAGAGCAGCCTGACGGCCCGCAGACAGGTCCGTGCCCTTAGTGATCAGACAGCCGGAAACGCCCAAAGCGATCAAGAAACGAATGGTGGTATTGCCCAGCAGAACATTAAAGTTCTCACCGGAGAAAAAATTGTCAATGGTAAAGCCGACGATGATGCAAACAACCGCCATCATCACAACGATGGGGTTGCCCTTAATCAGACCCCATACTCTTTGAGGGAAACTCTTTTTAGTTGTCATAGTTTTCCGTTCCTCCTTGCTCAAACAGCTTCGAACTGGGTTGCCAGTTCCATAATATTTTCTTGCGTGGCATCCTTGCCGTCCACGAAGCCGGTGATACGGCCGTCGCACATGACCATGATGCGGTCAGACATGCCGATCAGCTCCGCCATTTCGGAGGAGATCATAATGATGCTCTTACCGGCACGGGCCAGTTCCTCAATGATGCAGTAGATCTCATACTTAGCGCCGACGTCGATACCGCGGGTAGGCTCGTCCAGGATCAGCACGTCGGGATTGTTGGCCAGCCAGCGACCGATGAGGACCTTCTGCTGGTTGCCGCCGGAGAGAGACTTGATCTGGGTCTTACTGGAGGGAGTCTTGATAGCCATCTTCTTTACATTCTCCTGCACCAGTGCCTCAACCTTTCTGTTATTGAGGCAGAAGCCGAGATCCAGATACTTTCTCAAAGAGGCCACAGAAATGTTATCCGCAACGCTGAGAACACCCATAATGCCGGTGGCACGGCGATCTTCCGTCAGCATGGCAATACCCTGGTCAATGGCATCCTTGGGACGGTTGATCTTCAGCTCCTTGCCAAGGTAGCGGACGGTGCCGGTGGTGTGGCTGCGGATACCGAAGAGACCTTCCATCAGCTCGGTACGCTGTGCACCAACCAGACCGCCTACGCCCAGGATCTCGCCCTTGCGGAGCTGGAAGGAGACATTACGGAAGGATCTGGGGTTAATGGAGGTGAAATTCTCTACCTCAAATACCACTTCACCGGGAACATTGTTGCGCTCAGGATAGAGGTTTGTCAGATCACGGCCCACCATCTTGGAGATGATGAAATCCGTGGTGAGATCTTTGGCATCCCAGGTGCCGATGTACTGACCGTCACGCATAATGGTGACCTCGTCGGAGATCCGCAGGATCTCGTCCATCTTGTGAGAGATGTAGACGATGGCGACACCGTCGGCCTTCAGATCCTCGATGATGCGGAAAAGTGCCTCGACCTCATTGGAGGTCAGAGAGGAGGTGGGCTCGTCCAGGATCAGAACCTTACAGTTGGCAGAAACGGCCTTGGCGATCTCTACAGACTGCATCTGAGAGACGCTCAGCTCACCCAGCATCTGCTTGGGATCGAAGTTCATACGAACCTTCTTCAAAAGCTCTGCGGTATCGGCATACATCTTGTCGTGATCCACCACGGGGATAAACCCCAGGAATTTCTTCATGGGATAGCGACCCAGGAAGATATTTTCGCCAACCGTACGGGCGGGGATGGGCTGCAGCTCCTGGTGCACCATGGCGATACCCATCTTCAGAGCTTCCAGGGGATCCTTGATCTTGACCTTTTCGCCCTCGTAGATGATCTCGCCCTCATCCATGGAATAGATGCCGAACATGCATTTCATCAGTGTGGATTTGCCGGCGCCGTTCTCTCCCATCAGCGCATGAACTGTACCGGGACGCAAACGAAGCTGCGCATGATCCAGTGCCTTAACGCCGGGGAAGGACTTGCAAATACCGCGCATCTCCAAGCGGTACTCCTGCATAAAGCAGTCCTCCTATTCTGAAGTGTATTTCATCTTGGTCTCAGGGAACGGCAGTTTTTTGCTGCCGTTCCCTCAAAGCAAGATAAAACCCCAAAGGGGTGGGCTTTGCAGCCCACCCACATTGCGGATTAGATCAAAGGATTAGCCGAAGTAAGCGGCGTCGACCTTGATGTAGGGAACCCAGTAGTAGTTCTCCAGAGCTTCACCGTTGAGAGCCTTGATGGCAGCATCAACAGCAGCGTGGGACTGACCAATGTGGTCGTTCAGGACGGTACCGGTCATGGTGCCGTTCTTGACCATCTCCTGGCACTCAGCCAGAGCGTCAACGCCAACGAGGTAGATGTCCTTGCCAACAGTGCGGCCGGCAGCGGAGATAGCAGCAGCTGCGCCCAGAGCCATACCGTCGTTGTTGCAGAAGATGACATCGATCTCATCGCCGAACTGTGCCAGAGCAGCAGCAGCGATTTCCTGGCCCTTAGCCTGGTCCCAATTACCAACGTTCTCAACCAGCTTGTTGACAGCGATGCCGGCATCGGTCAGAGCCTTGATGGAGAACTCAGTACGGTACTGAGCATCGGGGTTCTCGGGGTCACCAACGATCATGACGTAGTCAACAACGCCGTTGCCGTTCAGGTCGCCATTGTTTTCCAGGTCACGGATCATCTCGCCCTGGTAAGTACCGGACTGACGAGCGTCAGCGCCGACGTAGCAAACCTTGGGGTTGTTAATGATGCCCTCGTAGGACTCGTCGCCATCGGTGCCCAGAGGCTCACGGTTGATGAGGATCAGGGGGATGTCAGCAGCGACAACCTTGTCGATGATGACTTCGGCAGAGGAGGTCT
>JAZNVK010000100.1:0-21393 GCA_045592805.1 Faecousia sp. | reverse complement strand
CGGTAGTTCATCTGCAGGTCGGAGTCGAAGCTGACGGTGTGGCTGATCTTGATGTCAACCTCGGTGGGACCTACAGGCTCTACGATCTCAATTGCGCCGCAAATGCAGGCGCCGTTTTCGTAGGCATGCGCTTCGTTATCGATTTCTACACTGCCGCAGCTGCTGCAGGCAAAATCGTGGGTTCCATCGCCATTGTCGGAATAGGTACAGGAATGTTTCTCTTCAAAGGAGATCAGTGAAATGGTGGATGCGTGATCCGCACAGAGAGTCATCCAGGTATAGGAGGTCTCATAGCCGCCGCTGAGGTGGTAGACCAGCGTACCCTTATATAGGATCTTACCACTGATAGCGTCACTGACCGTGAGCTGCAGGCCACTTGCCAGCATTTCGTAGCGAATACGCAGGGTAGTACTCTCCATCGCCAGGTCAGAGATCTCCGGAGTGACCGTAGCGTCCCGCCAATCGGTATCGGCAAACTGCAGACGCATTGCAAGGTTTCCATTTGTATTGCCAAACTGAAGCACATAGTGACCCCAACCCTCGGCGTTGTTCAGATCCTTGATCCATACATTGTGCGTTGTACCGTCAGAGAGGGTGATGTCATAACTTACTAAGTTGGAAAGGGCATTTTTGCTGTTGGGTTTGATATAGAGCTCGGAGGTGTTGTTATCGGGAACAGATACAGAAACATAGCCGTTAGTGTCAGTGCTTGCCGTCCATACATTGTTCAGCGCGAGCTCTGTGGTATCAGTCTCATAGACCATACAGTTTTCCGGATCTGCTGGCTTCTGGCCAGAGGCAATATTGGACAGCGTTACCGCATTATCAGCGCTCATTTCAAACCAGCAATAGTCGGTGATGTAGTTTTCGACAGTGTGATAGGCTAGCGTGCCCTGATAGAGAACCGTGCCGAAAATCGCATCGCTTACAGTGAGCTGAATTCCCTCCTCTACGCCCTCGTAGCGGATACGCAAAGTTTCGTTCTGAATGGTAGGATTATAAACAGCTGGGGTAACGGTGGCATCCCGCCAATCGGTATCCGCAAACTGCAGACCCATAGTCAGAGTACCGTTAATATTACCGAAGCGGAGCAGATAGTGGCCCCAACCGCTGCTATTACTCAGATCCTTGATCCAAATGGTATGGGTCGTGCCTGTATGGAGGGTGATATCATAGGTCGCAAAGATATTGGTGTCAAAATCGATATGGGAAGACTTCTTATAAAGTAGTGCAGTAGAGAAATCTGTGGTAGTGCAGGCGGCAATATTGCCATTGCCGTCAGTGGAAGTGCTCCAGCCGCTGCCAAGGATCAGATTTGTGGTATCAGTCTCATATAAAACGCCAGTTACAGGCTGAGGGGTAACGGCACCAGAGGCAAAATTGGAGATCGTTGCAGCATGGTCAAAAGAGAGCTCCAACCAGCAGATATTGGCTTTCCAATCCGCCATATGATAGATCAGGGTAAACTGGCAGATCACTTTGTTAGCAGAGAGATCGCTCACGGTGATCTCGATACCCTTTGCCACACGCTCATAGCGGATGCGCAGGGTACCGGTAATAGCAGGATCATTGACCGTGGGTTCCACTGTAGCATCCCGCCAGTCGGTGTCAGCAAACTGCATCCCAACCTGCAGAGAGCCGTTGTCATTGACAAAGCGGAGCAGATAATGGCCCCAACCGCTGGCATTGTTGAAATCCTTAAGCCAAACTGTATGGGTTGTACCGATGCTGAGGGTGATGTCATAGCTTGCGTAAACTGCCTTGTCAAAATTCAGCTTTTCGTTCAGCTTGTAAGTAACAGGAGTGCCAACGCCGTCCGCACAGGAATAGGAGTAGTCATCTTCTCCAACCACCCAGCCATCGCCATAGGTTACATCCTCAGCAGCCGAGACAGCGAAAGTGAAAAGAGACAGAAGCATTGCCAGGGCAAGTACAAGACCCAAGGTTTTCTTTTGCATAGAATCGATTCCTCCTTTTTATTTTTCCTGCTGCCCAACGGCAGCAGGTTAAGGCACATAGAAAGTTGTGGGCACCTCTAAAAACTAAATTTTGAGCGGGTGCCCAAAGATTTTGTTTCAAATTTTGTGTTAAAAATCGCAGGAATACTGTATGTATTTCAAGATTTTTATAAGCAAAAGTTGGGACAAAAGATTGGGCACTTCGCCAAAAGAGAGTATTTAGAGGTGCCCTTGTATTATTACGCAGGATTAATCATCAGAATCAAGGCTTGACGGCCATTGGGAATAGAGATAGTAAAGCCCTGCTCCATTAGTTCTGCACCGGTAGCGGTGAAGGAGTTAATGCCATCGGTATCTGCGACAGTGTAGGTCATATCTGTCTTCAGTCCGTAGAACACCAAATGCATCGTACTCTCCCCACTATCCGCAGGACGGAAGAGCTGCACCATAGCGCTGTCATTCTGCTCATCGTAGAACTCCCAGCCGATCCATTGGGAGGTATTGCGGTTCCAAACTGTAAGGGGATAGTATTCTCCGTAGTAGTACCAGTTCACAGCGCTCCATTCATCAAATATTTCCTTTGCATAATCCCAATTGTCATTACGGTCAAAGTAGCGGAAATCGTTCATTCCCTTAAACACAGGGGCATAAGCCGTCCTGAGGGCATAGGTATCCCTGTCCACGGCGCTGGCATTTGTTGAATTATTACTGTTGGTGAAGGGAAACCATTTCCATAGAGAGTAACTCATAGCTTGGGTATACTCATTGTCTGTATTTTTCTCGTCGGTTCGATGGAAAATAACACCTCTACGGAGACATTCCAGATCGTTTCTACCGCCACCAGATGCGCAGCAGTCGATCAAAAGCTCGGGGAACAGACGCAGCAGCGTATCCCAGTAGGCATAGTGCGCCTGAATGTACTGATTCTCGTACATTCCCACACGCCCCTCCTCGTCCTGCGCGCTCCAGGTCGCGCCCACAGAACGGTTAAAGTCCTGGCGGTAACACTCGATTCCCGCATGCTCCAAGATATAGGCAATATGCTCCAGCAGCCACTTCTGATAATCGGAATTGGTGAGATCGTTGAGATAGGTGTTCATACGGGTATGCTCATCCACTTCCACATACAGCGCCCACTGAGGATCATAGTTCATATTTTCTACCACGCCATCCAGAGGCATACGAATAAACTCTGGCTCAAACCAAAGAAGCGCCTTCATGTTGTTTTCTTCGCCATAGTTCGTTATATTCGCAAGGCCATTTTCCAAGCGGTTAGAATCTATCGTATTCGTACCTATATAGAACCACTCAGGCAAGGTACCGCCATCAGAATAGCAGTGCCAACCGGCATCCATCCAGATATAGTTTACACCAATACCGTTTTCCACCATAGGGCTAATGCAATCGATAGCCTCCGACTCTGACAGGAAAGAGTTCATCAAGCCGTACTCTACATTTGCATCTGCGCAAACCGTAGAGATCGGATCGATCAGGCTTCCATCCTGATCTCTGGGCATATTGCAATCAATATACCAGTTTCTCCAGGCATTGATAGCAACATTCTCATCCCGCACATCATACTTCACAAATGCCATAAGAGGCGTGCGGAAGCGCTCACCAGGCATAAGGTAGGTATCCGTAATGTACTGGCCGCCGATAAAGTGCGTCAAACCTTTGTTATAAGAGAATTCCGCCCGCCAGGTACCTGCCCAGCCAATAGCCATCAAATATCCGCCAGCATCGGTTTCAAGGTTAAAGTATGGGAAGCCGTCATGGGTCGTCCAACCACTGACGGAACGGCGGATTACCCGCGTTGTCTTGCTCAGATCTACTTCAATGGGGGCATAGAGATCCTCTTTATCGCCTGCAATGCTCTTAAATACCGCATTTTCACCCTTGAGGCAGACATTCGCCCCCTTCAAATCAGAAAGCCTGGGAGTATTACGATCACCGACATTTTCGAAGTATACCGTCCACTCATAGGCATTATGCAAAGGATAGAATACCGCCTCAACCTTTATTTGAAGAAGCTGATCCGCATGAAGCAGCGTGGTCGTAATATAGGTTGCAGTATTTTCCCTTGCAGTTTCTCTGCTTAGTATTGCGAAATCCGTACCAAAGCCAAGGTAATTGATTTCTCCGTATGTAAAGGACACAGGGATTCCTTTCATTTCGTCCATATAGGAGAGGAATTCGTCCGTAGCGCTAACCTCAAACTGCAGACTAACCCCCTGCTCCCCTCCTGCCAGAGAGAGAATCTCCACTGCATCCTCCCGAGAAAGGGTACTTCCTCCCGAAACTAATGCGCGGAGGATCTCATCTTGTCTTAAACCAGCACCATTCAGGTACTGCAAGACCAAGGCTGCATCGGTGCTGTTGATCACGCCGTCACCATTGGTGTCGCCCATCAGCTGTGCAACGGACTCCTCTTCCACAGCAGGAAGCACCGTAAGCATTTGTTCAGCCTGGAAGGTATTGCCCAGCTGATCCGTGGCAGTAACACAAAGCAAATACTCGCCTGGCTCGGTAAAGCTATGGTACAGAGCGCGGTAGTTGCCTACCGTTTCTGTTACCCCGTCCTTTTCGATCGTCCAGGAGATTTCTTCCAGATCTGCGGCATAGGGCTCTACAGAAGCATAGAACATCTGTGCAAGTCCCACACAAGTCTGACCTATTTCTTTAATGCTCAGCCCTTTCAACGCAACAGGGAGATCTTCCTTTTCCGGAATGTCCAAAAGAATCCTGTGAATCTCCATAGCAGGGTCTCCCTGTTCCTTCCAGAGAGAGAGCCAGATCTGCTTCCCCTGCCAGCCACCCTCCTCATGGAAGAGAAGCTTTCCAGAATAGGCTATCTTATTGTCCGCAAGATCGGTGACCAGTAGATACAATCCCTCGCTGTCAGCACGACGCTCCACGGTGATACGGATATGATCTCCAGCCAAAGCAGTGTTGATTAGCTCCGTGCGGAGGACATTATTGATCCAATCGCCGTTATTAAACTGTCCCTCCAGGCTCAAGACACCCTTATTATTCCGCACTCGAATCAGATACGCTCCAGAATATCCGCTATTCCTAAAGCCATTAATATAAAATGCGTGAGTTGTCAATTCGTCTGGTTCGAAATGTACCTCGTAAGAAATGCGGAAAGGAACAGAGCTGTCCGCCCGATCCTTCATAGTTGCGGCGCCGGAAGCCCACTGATCGCAGATTAGCACGGCATTTCCATCTGCATCACAATCAGCTGACCAGCCAAGGCCAAGACCGAAGCGTTCTGCGCTTTCAAGGAACTCCCCTTCCACAACAGGAGACTCTTCCTCTGGAATCTGAAGGGAGATATTTTCCATTACAACAGCATTCCCTCCAGCCTCCTTGGAAAGAGAGAAAGTCACCGTATCGCAATCCCATTGGCCAATATGATAGGAAAGGCTCCCCATGTAAACCACTTCTCCAGTATACAAGTCCGTAAGAACCAGGTTTAGTCCATCAGCCGTAGCGTCTTCGCAGACACAAATGCGAAGACGGTCTGCTGCCAGAGTACCAGCCGTGATCTCCGTAGTAAGCACATGGTTCACCCATCCGTCAGGGCCGCCGAACTGTCCCTCCACCGCCAGATATCCTTGGTGGTTTTTCATGCATAGCAGATATACACCCGAGCCGCTTTGATTGGACATACCTCTCATCCACAACACATGGGAGCTTCCGTCAGGCACGGTCAAATCATAGATTAGGGAAAACTCCTGAAGCAGATTGACCGTTCTGTTCAGCGTCACCTCAGAGCTACAGTCTGCCTCACCAGTAAGGCAAAGATAGCCATATACATTGGTGTCAGCTGTCCAACCGATGCCAAGATTCAAATCACCTTCATCTACTATATATGCTCTTCCAGCTTCAGGAGGGAGCGGATCTTCGGACACAGGAGGATCCATCTGGTCGAAATAATCGGATGTGATATTGGAAATGGTAGCAGGACGGTCGGTACTAAGCGCAAACCAGCAGAGGCCCGTCTGGTAGCGGCTTACATGGGCATCCAGAATGACACGGTACAGAATGTCACCCGTAACCGGATCGCTGAGCTGCAGGAAAATACCATCAGCTCCGTCAATTCGTTCAAAACAAACACGGAGGCTTTCTCCCGAAATGTCAGGCTGATTTACCTCAGGCGCCAGCGCGAGTTCATTCCACCCATTATCAGCAAGCTGTCCTGTCACAGACAGGGTACCGTCGTTATTATAAATGCGAATCAAATAACTGGCCCAGCCGTCGGAATTATTCATATCTCGGAGCTGAATCGTATGTGTCATTTGGGAGGTAAAGCTTATATCATAGGTGAATGCAGCAGGTACTTCAAAGCTGAACTTATCAGTATAACGATAGTAGACTTCCTTGCCACTGCCGCTACTGTCAGTCAGTGCGATTCTGCCCTGGGCATCGGTAGTCGCTGTCCAGGTATCGGGGAGCGTCCAGTTCGCCGCTGTAGTCTCATAGATGATCCCGCCCTTTACAACGCCCTTGTCACCAGGCCCCTCGCACAAGCTGCAAAAACGCATAAGAATGGTTGCGGTTTCGGCTCTGGATGCATAGGCAAGAGGCGCCATATACAGCAGCGCTCCATCTGCCTTACCCTTAATAATCTCCGCGGCAGAAGCCCAGAGAACTGCCTCCACAGCATAGCCACTGACCTGCGCGCCGTCAGCGAAGGCGCTGAGATCTCCCTCTGCCTCCCAGGCAAGTCCCTTCATCTTAGCATAGCGATAGAAAATAGTGGCGATCTGTTCTCTGGTGATCGATAGATCGGGAGCAAACTGATCCTGAGTCATACCCTTGACAATTCCCTGCTCTGCTGCCCAGCCCACAGCCTGACTATACCAAAGGCCGTCCGACACATCTGTAAAGGAAGCCGTTTCTACTGGAGCGGGCAGCCCCTCCATGCGCCAAAGTACAGTAACCAGCATAGCGCGAGTCAAGGTTCCCTCGGGGGCAAAGCTATCGCTGCCCACACCATTCATTAGTCCCTTAGCGATTACAAAATCAATACCCTCATGCGCCCAATGCTCCTCACTGGGAACATCGAAGAAACCCTCAGACGGGCAGTTACCCTGAGGCTTTGCTTCTGTATAGCTTTCGCCGCAATGAATACAGGTATAAATACATTCGTCTTCGTTCTCCTCAGACAGCTCGTAGGTATGTCCCAGAGGTATTGTTTCCGCATCGGTATAGTTGTCGCCACAGCCTGTGCATCTATGTATGGTATAGCCATATTCCGTGCAGGTAGGCTGCAAAACCTCCTCCTCGTAACTATGCCCCTTTGGAGGCAGGACTACAGTTTTAATCTCCTGACAAAGGCTGCAGGTATAGCTCTCCCAGCCCTCTTCGGTACAGGTGGGAAAAAGCGTATCTGTCAGCGCGAAGTCATGGCCACATTCCTCTGGCGCTTTTCCTTCCACTCCCATAGCATAGGCATGGGCAGAGGATGTGAAGTTCATATTACTGTCTCTCAGGTTCTTTGCAAGCGCGCATATAAGTTCCCCTTCCAGATCTGCCAAAAGCGTAAACTCCGCCCGCAGGAAAACACCGTCCTCGGTCAGCTCTGTCTGTGCAAAGCTCAGAATTTCCTCCCCTGCTTCGCCGCTTACACTTACCAGGGCCTGCAGAGAACTGCTTACCTTATCCAAACAGAGCTTGGAACCGTCATAGTCAAGCAGAAAATCACCGCTAAGAATATTGACACTGTCATTACGGAAGGCCACTGTGATTGTATCCCCAAGCTTGCCGCTGATATAGCAACTTTCTTTTACATCATAGCTCCCTGCCTCTGGGAATACTCCCCCATCGGATGGTAGCAAAGAGCTGATATAAAGATCGCTCAGGATAAACCGGTCGGTGTCAGGATATTCCGTATGAATAGATAGTGAATAGGCATCTGCGCTCAGAAAGGAATCCATCTGGGGAATATACATCTCACCGCCAACGATATTGGCATATTCTGGCCCAACAGCAATACAGAAGGACTTCTCTCCCGAAGTATGCTCCAAACAAATGCGAACTTCATCGCCAAGTCCCTTCACCCATTCTCCAAAAGCCCCCTCATCGCAAGGAAGCTCATACCAGTTTGTTCCGTCATAGAATTCCATTCGGGCGCACCAGTTCCCATGGGACCTTTGCACACGCATATAGAAATACTGGTCAAGGCTCGTGTCCACTGGAGCGAGTTTGTAGACAACAGAAAACATTTCCCAGTCGCAGGAATCAATGGTCATATCCAGTGACAGGGAAAATCCCTCAGAGTTATCAATGTTCTTCTTCAGGGAGGCTACACCACTGCCTGAGAGATGGCTTACAGAGCCATCTTCATTCTCCTGCCATCCCGCGGGAAGACTCCAAGGAGAAGCAGAAGCATCGACGGAAGGATTTGTCACGGCAATATTGTAAAATACAGAACTACCGCGATACAGTCCCAGCTCCAGGGCATCATTATTCTCCTTCACAGGAACGGTTTTTTGAAAAGAAGACCCCTCTCCTTCTCCAGTAACTGCAAACTCCAGGTCCCCACCGCCCGTACGGTTGACTTCCACATGGAAGCGGCAGTTTTCACCGCTGACCCAATCGTAGTTTGTACCATCCAGTTTGACAAAGGTCTGATTTCCGTCACCTCCAGTGGAATCCAACTCAAGAATCACGCCGAATAGCTTAACATAGGTGGAAGACAATTTGTCGTTCTTTATATCCAGACTGACCAGGAAGTTTCCACGATCATCAATGAGATCCTTCCAGATCCGCTCATTGACCGCCTCCTGGCGTATGACAGAGATTTCTCCATCCGAATTTACTGTCCAGCCAGAAAAATCATCACTGTCAGAATTCCAACCAAGTTCAGCTGGGGTCAGTTGCTCCGCAGAACTCTGAATCGGAAGGATCCCAATAATCAGAGAGAAAAGCAGTACCAGGGTGATCAGTTTTTTCGCTCTCATTCTTCTCGCTCCTTTTTTTATTTTGATGTATTGATTATATCGCATCCATTTGGTACAATTATAGCAAGAAGTATCCAAATTCTTGTAAAATAATGCCAAAGAGGTTATCCTATGGAGCAGAAGCAAGGAAAGCACTTCCAACACAGTGAGTTGTTCGCATATTATCCCATGGACACCAGCAACATCTCTACCCGTACTAATATAGATCTTGGAGTTCACTCCCATAGTCTATATGAGATCAACATCGTTACAAAGGGCGAAAGCACCCACGACCTTAATGGTCTGATCACCCATGCAAAACCCGGCAGTGTATATCTGATTCCGCCAGAAACACCACATGGTTTTGATCGGGAGCATCCTGTCGATGTCATCTTGTTATTGCTGGGAGATGCCTTTATTGTTCGATATGAGGAGGAACTCAAGACCTTTCCAGGCTACCAGGCTTTCTTCGAGATCGCACCTATGCTGAAAAACGATTCTGCCCAGCTGTCTTACCTGCAACTAAAACCAGAACAGTGGGAGGAGCTGAAGCCTCTGCTGGATTTTGCGCTTCGGCAACGGGGAGAGGGCGACCATGTGATCACTACCGCCATGTCTCTGGCCATTATTGGCCTGCTATGCCGCTATTACCGCCTACAGTACTCTGCCACCTTGCTCCCTGCCCCCACCTACTCTCTGAAGGCTGTGGTAGAAAGTCTGGAGTATATCCATACACATTATGCGGACAAAATCACGATCGATCTCCTGTCTAATATGACGAATACCTCTCGAACAAGCTACCTACGATATTTTCGCGCCATCTGCCGCTGCACACCGACAGAGTATATAACCAAGTATCGGATCCAAAAAGCAAAAGAGACGATCTTAAAAACCGATCTGCCAATCGCTCAAATCGCTGAGGCCTGCGGTTTTTATGACCAAGCGCATTTTTCTAAAAAGTTCCAGCTACAGGTTGGAGAATCTCCCCTGCAGTTCCGCAAGCATTCCGTCAAGTAATAGGTTTACAAAACAAGCAGCAGCGCCGTGAGGAATAAACCTCACGGCGCTGCTGCATTTCGCGATTATGCTCTGTTTTTCTGATTTTGATAATTGGAATATCTCACTCAATAGCCCACGGCGACGCCAAGGAGCAGCACCAGGATCGACAGCAGGAACACGAAGAGCTGCAGCTTCCAGGTCCACTTGACCCATTTGCCATAGGACACATTGGCCATAGACAGGCCGATGAGCAATACGGGATTGGTTGGGATAATGGCATCGGAGAAGCCGTCTGCCATACAGTAGGTCAGAATCACCAGAGCGGGCGAAATCCCCAATGCCCGTGCAATGGGCATGACGATGGGCATCACCAGAACGATCTTGGCAGAGGCAGAGCCGATGAAGATCTGCAGGAAGAGGATCAGAGCATAGATCATCAGGATCGCAAGGAACTTGTTCTTCCCCATAAGCAGATTCAGGGCGAAATGCATGATGGTGTCCAGAATACCGCTCTCGGTCATGACCAGCTTCACCGAGGAGGCCAGGGCGATCATCAGCACCGCAGGCAGCATGGCCACAGCACCCTTCAGCAGGGGCTTAAAGACCTTTCCCGGCTTCTTGCAGACCAGAAGACCCGCAATGATACCGAAGATCAGGAAGCTGGCTGCCAGAATGGGAATGGCAAGACCGGAAATGGCACGGACAGTGGCAATGGCAATTAATATCAAGCCCTGAATTCCGAAGAATGCGGCATAGATCCGGAAAATCCGGCGCTCCTCTGCGCTCAGGGAAGTGATCCCCACAGAGAGATTCTCACGCTTAGCGCAATCGTTGGCATAGGACAGGGATGCTCTGGGATCTCGCTGCAGCTTCTTATGATAAGCCAGCAGGAAAAGGCAGACCGTGCCATAGATCAGCACGAAGAAGATCACACGGAGCCAAAGTCCCTCCGCCGGACTGACCCCCACGTACTGGGAGGCGAGCCCTACGGAGAAGGGATTGGTAATAGCGGCGGAGAAGCCGAAGCAGGCTGCAAGCAGGCAGGTTCCCAGCGCCATCATGGTATCCTGCTTCAAAGAGAGCATAAAGACGATCATGATGGGCAGCAGTGTCACCAGTTCCTCAAACATACCGAAGAAGCTGCCAAAGAGCATGAAGATCAGCACCGTAATGCAGACCACGGCACCGGTTCGGCCACGAAGCTTGCCGATGATACGGGAGATCAGGATCCGCATACCGTCGGTCTTCTCCAAAAGGTTAAAAATACCGCTCATGACCAGCAGGAAAATGCTGATCATAATGATGGTCAGACCGTCTTCTGACACAAAGACCCGACCAGGCGCCGTAATGACACGCCAGAGGGCAATGCCGCCCACTTCGCCCCGGACATAGGTGTCTGTGAGAATCACGCCCTCTTCATCCCGTGCAAAGCTACCCTGAGGGATCACATAGGACAGCGCTGCCACAAGTGCCAAAATGGCCAACAGCACCAGCACGACGGTGACAAAGGATTTCAGGCTGATATTGGAAAAGGCTTTTTCCTTCTCCGCCGGGGTTTTGCGCTCCAGCTTTTCCATAGTCTTTCTCCTTTATTTTTCTGTTCTGCAGTGGTCGTGGAGGATCATGGAGGCCATGTACCACTGCACCGCACTGCGCAGCTCCTCCGGTACAAAGAAATAGATCTCGCTGCCCTGGTAGGTCTCGAAATTCACACCGGCACCGAAGAGCAGACGGTAGATCTTATCCAGAGAGAAATGCTTCTCCACGGTCTCGCCGTCCTGCGTCCCGTGATAATGAAGTCCCTGACGGTTCAGAGTGCAAATTCCCTCCCCTGCATGACGGGTCAGGGATTTACCGTCCTTGGAGGAGAGGCGAAGCTCTACCCTGGACTCAAGGCAGTAATCGGGATTATTCAGAATTTCCTGCTTCAGCTGCTCCATCTGCCAGCGGTACCACTGGCCGGGGTTGCGGAATTGGAACTCCGGATCAAAGCTGTAGCGCCCGTCCATTTGGGTCAGAGGACCGCAGTGCTCGCAGGAAATCTGATTCTTTTGGGTGGTAAGGCAGAATTTTTTTCCGCACCTGGGACAGGTGGTGAGAATATTTTCCAGACCTTCCGCAATTTTACGGGAGCGATAGCGCAGCCTGGGCTGCGTTTCCAGCCAGGCGTATTCATCGTAGTACAGCCGCTGCTCCACCGCCTGACGGATTTCCTCCAAAGACAGGCTGCGCAGCTGCTCTACGGTAAAGAGCTGATCCAGCTCCGCCTCCACCACAGCCCCACGGCGCATTCCCCTGCCCCACTTGGGATCGGCAAGATAGTCGCCGTTAAAATGGATGGTATAAACAGGCACATCAGCCTTTTTCAGGAAGGAGTAGGTACCGGGCTGAATATCCTCGAAGAAGCCGGCGGTGGAAAGTCGTGCCTCGGGCATCATAGCCAGCATATCGCCGTTTTTCAGCACACGCATACAGTTCTTGGTGCTCTCCACATCCAGGGCAAACATACTCTTAGGGAAAGCACCCAGCTTGCGGATCAGTTTTCCCAAGAACTTGTGGTAGAAATAAAGACGGGCTGCCACATAGTTGGGATTGCTTTTCAGCAGCAGCTTCTCGGAGTAGACAAAATCAATAAAAGAGCCGTGGTTACACAGGACGATGGAGGGCTTCTCCGGCGGATGATCCAGCTTGTTCACCGTGCGGACACGGATACCGCAGAGGTAGAAATAAAAGCGTACCACGCAGTACAGTGGCAGAAGCAGCCAGCGACTGCAGCGCTGCACCACGGTTTTAGAGGAATACGGAGGACGATCCGCAAAGGCATTGAGCTTGGCAAATAGTGCGTCTCTCTTCCAATACATCAGGATAATCAGCGCAACCAGAATCGCAAAGACACACAAAGACAGGATCCAGGAGGCAGACAGGGTCATATGCCCCAAACCCACACCGATACAGATCGAAGGAACAGAGCCAAGCAGAGTCACCAGAATATATCGATGGTACTTCATTCCCACCCCGGCGGCAAAGAAGCAAATCATACCGTAGGGAATGGCGGGCAGGAAGTACAGCAGGAAAACCACCATCACCACACGGGCTGAATTGGCGGCTTTTTCCAGATCGAAGGTCAAATTCTTAACGAAATAATCCCGAAGTTTATTACCGAAGCAGCGGTACATTCCATAAATCAGGGTATTACCCACAAAAACACCCACCGTGCAGCAGGCCAGACCGATGGGGAAACCGAAGGCCAGACCGCCCAGCACCTGTACCGGCTCTGCGGGAAGTACGGTGCAGACCACCTGCAGCATGGAAAGTATGCCGATGCTAACATAGCCGCGGTAACCAAGTTCCATCAGATGATCCCGCATTTCGTCAGCGCTGACATCCGAGGAAACAAGATCCTTCAGCAGCTGCAGATTACCGCCGCCCAGGAAAAACAGCACGATCAGCGCCAGCGAAACCATCAGCACCGCTGCCATGATCCATTTTTGTTTTCTTTTATTTATCACCATAGTGTTCTCCACAAATTCACAGTTTGTTCATAATCATTATAACATATGAGTCAATACCCCCAAAGAGGCGGTGAACCGAAAAAGGCGATCCTCTCCCGAGACATTTTGACAAACGGGATTTATACGAACTGTATTGGAACTAATAGCTAACACCTCAGTTTTTAGTCCTTAGCTCTTAGTTATTAGTTCCTAAACAGACCGGCGAATTTCTGTTTGGCTGTATATTTATTCTAATTCCATGTCGAAGGCACGGTTTTGTTATCATTATTGGTTTTCGCAGCATACTTTCATGTTTCGATTCACAAGAAAAGAGCAACGCCGAGCGTTGGAGGTTCCCTTCGCTCGGCGCCGGTTTTTATGCTAAAATATTGGTTACATATCGGACGATGATGGCTGCTACCTGCGCTCGGATCGCCTTGCCCTGGGGATCTAAGTAAAGGGCGCCGCCCTCCTGGGAGCCGCTGATGAGCTTGGCAGAAACCGCCCATGCCATAGGCGCCGCAGCATAGGTAGAGATCTTCGTCGCATCGGGATAGGAGGTAAGATCTGCCAATTCCCCTGTTTCGTAGCCCTTTGCCTTGGTATAGCGGTACAGAATTGTGGCGATCTGCTCTCTTGTGATGGGGGCATTGGGTGCAAATTCCGTAGCGGAAATGCCGTTGACAATGCCATTCTCCGCTGCCCAGATCACCGCCTTGGTATACCAGAGGCCATCGGGAATATCTGCAAAGGGATTGGAGGCAGTAGGCTCCGGGGAACCCTCCATACGCCAGAGTACTGTGACCAGCATAGCTCTGGTCATAGAGCCCATGGGATCAAATTCTGTGGCTGAGATGCCGCCCATGAGCTTCAGGCCGTCAGCAGCGTAGACCTCACGGTAGAACCAGGCATTTTCAGGCACGTCTGTAAAACGGCCGTCCGGACTGGTGGGTTTGACCGTTCTTGAATAGACGGCAGTATAGGTAATATCGGCTGTGACCGGCTGCAGCTCCGGTGACCAGCCTGTAAAGGAATAGACAAAGAGCTGGTCGGGAGCTTTTTCCGTCGTACCCTTATATTGGGGCATTGTACCGACAGGATAGGTCTCTGTTGCTGTCACACCGTCCACAATCCATGTGACGGTAAAGGTGATCGGTACAGCTTCATATTGCGCAGTGTATGTAATATCCGCCGTTACCGGGGATAATTCCGGAGACCAGCCCAGGAAGGTATAGCTATGGGTTTCGTCCGCAGGCTTCTGTGTATCTCCCTTGTAAACAGGCATCTCCCCTGCCCCATAGACCTCCCGGGTAATCCGACCGTCCACATCCCAGGTAACAGTATATGTCTGCTCCGGGGTGGTAAAGAGCAGCGAAGTGGGTCCACTCTCACCCTCTGCATTGACAGCGGTGACCCAGAGGGTGTATTCTGTTTTAGGCATCAGGTCTTCCAGCACAAAAGAGGTCTGGGGGATTCCATGCTCCGAAACGCAGACATCATTGAGATAAAGGCGATAGCCGGTTGCATTGGGTGTTGACTCCCAGCTGACTTTCGCTTCGGCGGCACTCAGCTCCTGAATTTCAAGATTCCGAGGGGGCAAAGGGGGTAGGAGTCGCCGGCTGACCGGCTTATAGTGGGCATAAAGCACCGTATCTGTCTCGATCAGTGTCTCTTCAAAATCAAATTTCTCACTATGCTCCGGGTCGGCGTACCAGCCAAGGAAGATGTAGCCCTCTTTCTCCGGGTCTGCAGGGCGCTTCAAAACGCTGCCGGAATTCAACCACACCGGCGGCAGGAAGCTGCCTCCCGTGGTATCAAAGAGAACGGAACAGCCCTCCGTTTCCCCGGCCCATTTGGCGTAGACGATCAAATCAGCGGCAGGCATGGCGGTATCCGGCAGCAGTTCTGTTTCTGTTCCGTCGGGAGCGGTGTAGAACCAGCCCAGGAATTCATTGTTTTCTGCCCGGGGAATTGGCAGCTGCCCCACAGCTTCCCCGTAGGTAACGTCTCTGCCACCCTCAGACAGCTCACCGCAGCCTGGATCGAAGAGGATGCGGTAGGTATTAATTTCCCACTGAGCATAGAGGGTGGTATCCTCATAGAATTTGCAGCAGTTAAAATCCAAATGACCGTGACTGTCATTTTCCCGAATCCAGCCCAGGAAGGTATGCCCCTCACGGGTCGGAATGCCCGGTTCGGAGGTCCACCCGTTCTGGCTGTAGCGAACATAGGTTGGCACCTGGCTCCCGTCGTGGAGCACCGTCTCGCCGCCGCAGGCATCAAAGGTAATTTTTACAAAATCCTCGTTGCAGATTGCCTCCTCCGGGAAGCCGCTGCGGTCAGGGAGATAGTACCAGGCCGTATCCGTCAGGAGGCTGGGGTTGGTCTGCAAATCGCAGGTAGGCATATTCCCCTGGAAATATGCCTTCTTCAGAGCGGTGCAGCTCCAGAAAGCGTAATCCTCGATGGTCTCTACGTTTCTGCCGATGACCACCTCTTCCAGAGCGATGCAGCCCCAGAACAGGCGCTCCGGCAAGGTTTCAATTCCGTTGCCGATAATTACACGCTTCAAGGATGTACACTCCTGGAAAACACCACGGTGGTACTCCAGATATTCCAGTTCCTCCAAACTGTTGGGCAGATCGATATTACGCAGAGCGGTGCAGCGACGGAATGCCTCCACACGGATCACCTTCAGACCGGCGCCGAAGTCAATTCGCTCCAAAGCGGCGCACTCCTCAAAGGCATGGGCGCCGATCTCCCTTACGCTGTCCGGCAGGCGGATGGCCCGGAGCTGATTGCAGCGATAGAAGCTGTAGTCCCCCAGCTTGCTTACTGCATTGCCTATGGCAATGGACTCCAGGGCGCTGCAATCGTAGAACATGCGGTCAGCAATATTCTTCAGGCGCTGACCCAGCTGCACGGTTTTCAGGCTTGTGCAGCCTTCAAAAACGCCCCGCAGGGGCAGGATATTATCCGTAGACTCCAGACTATCGGGCAAAACCAGCTCCGTCAGAGCACTGCAATTGTAAAACGCCTCACTGGCCAGGCTCTTCAGGCTGCCGCCAAAGTGAACCTCACGGAGACCGGTACAGGACTTGAACGCACCGGCTTCAATGGTGATCAGGCTGTCCGGCAGTTCCAGCGTTTGCAGAGATGTACAGTTTTCGAAAGCATAGTAGAGGATCTGCTCCACATTCCTGCCAATCCTTACTTCTTCCAGAGAAAGGCAGTCCTTGAAAGCATAGAGGGGAATATAGGTTACACCGTCACCGATGACCGCCTTCTTTAGCTTGCCGCAGCCCTCGAACATACCGCCCTGAGACAGACCGGCATTGACATGAAGCTCCAGACGGAGTACAGAATCCGGGATGACGATCTCCTCCAAAGAGGCACAGCCCTTGAAGCACTCCCTGCCGATGGATTTCAGGTTTTGGCTTAGGCGAATCTGCTGCAAGGCTGTACAGTTCCGAAAAGCAAAAGCGCCAATCAGCGTCACCTCGTCCCCCATGGTCACGGAGGTGACGGTGTCATTTCCCTCAAAGGCGGAATCGGCAATTTCCTTTACCGGCAGACCCTCCAGGGTCTCCGGGATCTGAACATCTCCGCCGCTGCCGAGATATTGCAGGATGCGGATCTTGCTGTCACCGTCGTAACGCTCGTAGGAGAATTCCTCATTCTCCGCACCGAAGGTCACAGGGAGCAACAGCAGCGTCAGGGCAACGGCTAAAAAAACACACAGGATCTTTCCGGCGGTTTTCATATGCTTTTTCCTCCAAAAAGTTTTAGTATCTGCGGAAATATGTAAGATTTGCAACATTAATGTCTCATATTTTTATTGTATCTTCTTATAACGGGATTGTCAATCCATGATTGAAATTTTTCAGAAAACTGTCCCATTTTTCTTTTTTGCGTCGTCTATATATGTGAGTGCACTCGAAAGAAAGGAGGCCGGTTATGCCTCGAACATTTGAACGTCTTTACGAGACCTGGCACAGACCCATGCTGTATGTTGCGGAGCAAATTCTGCAGGATCACCATCTGGCAGAGGATGCGGTGCAAAATGCTCTGTTTCGGATCTCACGGCAGAAGCACTGTCTTCCGTCGGAGGAGAAGGCGCTGCGAGCCTATGTACTGACCAGCGCAAAGCACGCTGCATTGGATCTGCTGCCGAAAAAACAGGATGATGCCGACATCGACGCTCTGGTCATTGCGGATGGGCAGGATGTATTTGCGGAAATCGCAGCCTCCGAGGACTATGAACGGCTGCTGCGAGCCATTAATTCCCTGCCGGAAATTTACCGTGATGTTCTGATGCTGCGCTATGTGCAAGAGCTGAAAATCGGACAGATCGCCCGACTGCTGGGTAAGACAAAATCCACCATCTCCAAGCAGCTGCAACGGGCTAAGGCGCTGTTGCAGGCAAACTATCTAAAGGAGGAATAAACCTTGAAAAAGAATAACGCATTTCAACGGGCATTGCTTGAAGCACAGCTGCAGCAATTTGCCGAAGCACCCAAAGCTACCAATACCACAGAAAAGATCAAAACCCGTCCACGTCTGCTGCGCATTGGCCTGATTGCGGCAGCGGTAATGATCGTACTGACCGGGAGCATTTTTGCCGCTGTGCGCTTTGATTTAGGCGGCCAGATTGAACAGAGCATCTACTCCATACCGGAATACAACGTTGAAAATCAAAAATACGATCTGTCCTTCCGGGAAGACATTGCTCTGCCGGATGCGCCGGATGAGATCAGAGAGTTTATGGTTCCCACCGTCATTGTCGGGAAAGAAGATGTGCGTTATCCCAACTGCTTCTGGGAGGGAGAGGATTGTGTATGGTATCCTCATGCCATTACCGTGGGAACCGCGGACAAGATCGTTGGAAAAGTGGAGGCAGTGCATACGGAGTGGAATTACGGCGAAGATGTCATCAGTTTATCGCAATGGACCGCCGTGTCCATTACACCGGGCAAGCCTGTCATTTCCTTCCATTTTGACGCAAATGCGCCGGTAAAAGTAAGCTATGACAGCTTTACGCTGGATGATCATGAAATTTTCCGTTTCTATTGGGATTACTCCGAATGTGTGGACAGCAAAGAGCTTGACAGCTACAATTACAGTCAATGGTTCTGGACAGACGGACACTACCTGTATCAGCTGAGCTTGCCCGGCAAACTGACAGAAGAAGAAAAGCGGGCAATCTTTGAAAGCATCGAACCGGCGGAGAATATTTACGAGTATCTATCCATTGAAGAATAAGCACAGCACCCCCGAAGAACGATATCTTCGGGGGTGTATTATCATAAGCAAGAAAGTCAAACAGAAATATGTCGGTCTGTTTAGGAACTAACAACTAAGAGCTAAGGACTAAAAACTGAGGTGTGCCTTCGGCACGGATTTGAAATATTTAGCCCGTCAAACAGAAATTTGTCGAACAGTTTGGCGCAACCAAAGGCTCCCGTATTAGGAGGATTTTCAGGCTATGAGTAAGGCATCAAATTACGCATTGTCATTGCGAGGCCACCTGTGGCCGTGGCAATCCGTATCCTTAAATCCCTCCGTTTTATGCCAAATTCCCATATAATCGAAACATTTAGGGGAACGGATTGCCACGTCGGGCTTACGCCCTCCTCGCAATGACATGGCTTTTCGGTAGACTATTTCTCTATTGAAAAGATAGATTTAGGTGGAAGCCAACAGACCGATAAACATCTATTTGACTTTATTTCAAATCTCATCGGCGGAGCCGATACCTCAGTTATTCGTTCTTAGTTATTAGTCCTTAGCCTCACCGATAAACATCTATTTGAATGGATCTTAGCAATCGGGATGGTTCGCCTTTTGTGCTGAGATTCTGCAGGGCTTGTTGCAGTTCCGAGTTGCAATATATTGCATTTATCTGCAAAAAGTTAGAAGTGTTTCTGTGGGGGTAGTTGACCATAAACAGGACGGAATAATCTTTAGTCGAAAAGTTATAAACATTTTGCACAGGTTTGTGCACAGGGGGCAAAGGCTTGATGTGCAAGGCTTTTTCCATATTTCGACAGATTATTTCGGAAGGGCGCAAATGAAGTTCTTTCTTTCACTAAATAGTCATTTTGGTTTACATAATCACATTTCTTCGTCATTATGACTTCCAACTTTTTACGACAAAAAATTGCAGGTTGCGACAGAGCAACCTGCAATTCATTTTGATTTAGAGTCGTTCCCCTTCCATGGTCTTGGTGGCGTAGGCATTGAGAGTCTGGTCGGCCAGATTGCCTGCCAGATACTCGTAATAGCCCTGAGCGCCGATCATGGCGGCATTATCTCCGCAGAGGGATAAGGGCGGCAAGCAGAGGCGAACCCCACGCTTCTCACATTCCTTCATCAAGTCACCACGGACGCGGCTGTTGGCAGCCACACCGCCGGCCACAGCCAGAGTGCGGTAGCCGGTCTGATCCAGTGCCTGCATGGTTCTGGGGATCAGCATCTCGCTGACTGCCTTGGAGAAGCTGGCGCAGAGATCGGGAACGTTGATCTCCTCCCCTTTCTGCCTCTTATTATGGATCAGATTCACAGCGGCCGTTTTCAGGCCGGAGAAGGACATATCCAGCGGATTGCCGCTGAGCTTGGTGTGGGGCATGATGTAAGCGTTTTCATTCCCATTTTGGGCGGCTTTATCCAGAGCTGCACCGCCGGGATAGGGCATATCCAGCACTCTGGCCACCTTATCGAAGCACTCTCCTGCAGCATCGTCCCGTGTACCACCCAGAATTTCCATGTGGGTATAGTCCTTCACATCCACCAGCATGGTATGGCCGCCGGAGACCACCAGGCACAAAAACGGGGGCTTCAGGTCGGGGTAAGCAATATAATTGGCAGCGATATGCCCACGGATATGATGGACAGGGATCAGAGGCTTATCCAGTGCCAGAGCCACCGCTTTGGCAAAATTGACACCCACCAAAAGGGCACCGATGAGACCGGGCGCATAGGTCACAGCAATGGCATCGATGTCGCTGCGGCTGATATTTGCCTTCAAAAGAGCTTCATCTGCCAGGGCATAAATGGCCTCCATATGCTTACGGGAGGCGATCTCCGGCACCACGCCGCCGTAAATACGGTGCAGGGCGACCTGAGAGGAAATGCAATCCGTCAGTACCTCTCTGCCATCTCTGACCAGGGCAACCGCGGTCTCGTCGCAGGAGGATTCGATGGCTAAAATCAGCATTGGCTCAGCTCCTTTCCCATGATATAAGCATCCTCTACGGGGTTTACATAATATTTTGGACGTCTGCCCAGGATTTGGAAGCCAAAGCCCTCGTAAAGAGCGATAGCGGGGGCATTAGAGGCTCTGACCTCCAAAAACAGCTTGTCAATTCCCTCCCTGTGCAAAAGCTCACAGAGGGCTGTCAGCAGCTTGCTGCCGATCTTCTGTTTACGATGCTGCGGTGCAACCGCAATATTCATCACATCTGCCTCCGGGGGGACGGTCTGGGAGCCGATATAGCCCAGGACAGTCCCCTCCTCCTCCCAAACCAG
Organism: Faecousia sp.; assembly: GCA_045592805.1. Lineage (GTDB taxonomy): Bacteria > Bacillota > Clostridia > Oscillospirales > Oscillospiraceae > JAZOXB01. Next base: position 471 of record JAZNVK010000100.1, on the reverse strand, counting down.
CCAACGGCTGTAGGGATTGCTCAGTTCCGAGGTAATGGAGCGCTGGCTCCAGGGATCGGAAAAGCAGACCTTCTCCAGAGCAGCGATCTGAGGCAAATCTTCAAGGGTCATTCTACGGATCATTTGGCATCGTACCAGCTTTCTCCCATTTTTGCCTCTGCCAGGAGAGGCACGGAGAGCTTCACGGCCTGCTCCATCTCCCGGGTGACAATTTCCATGACCATCTGCGCCTCAAAGGCGGGACACTCCACGATCAGTTCGTCGTGCACCTGCAGGATCAGCCGAGCCTGCAGCGCCTCCTGCTCCAGAGCGTGGAATACACGCACCATGGCCAGCTTGATAATATCCGCCGCCGTACCCTGAATGGGGGTATTCAGCGCCATGCGCTCCGCACCGGAGCGGACGTTGAAATTGCTGTTCTTAATATCAGGCAGATTTCTTCTGCGGCGGAACATGGTCTCCACATAGCCC
>JAZNVK010000099.1:0-2996 GCA_045592805.1 Faecousia sp. | reverse complement strand
CGAAACATTTGGGGGAACGGATTCCCACGTCGGGCTTACGCCCTCCTCGGAATGACATGACTTTTCGGTAGCCTGTTCCTCTATTGAAAAGATGGATTTAGGAGGAAGCCAACAGACCGATAAACATCTATTTGACTTTTTTCAATTCCCATCGGCGGAGCCGATACCTCAGTTATTCGTTCTTAGTTATTAGCCATTAGCTAGTCGATAAACATCTATTTGACGATGGTGCCATGGGCCAACCCCATGGCTTTGCCCCTACGATATGACCGACAGACCGATCAGCATCTATTCGAAAGGAGATTTCATTATGGATCCGAAGTATTCTTCTATTCCGGAGCAGACTCCCAATGGGGGTGCTCCGCAGAGCCATGGCTATCCCCCCGTTCAGCCCGGCTATCCTCCTGTACAACCCGGTTATCCCCCTGTACAACCCGGTTATCCCCCTGTGCAGCCTTCTTATTCGCCTGCGCAGCCTTCTTATTCGCCTGCGCAGCCTGTTTATCGGCCGGTGCAGTCGGTGCAGGCTCCTGCGCCCCGTCGGGCGGCCTGCCGTCCTGCCGGAACACGGGATCTGGTTTTTGCGGGCATTTTGGCGGTACTTTGTATTTTGGCTGCCAATTTCTACCTCTGGGGCGGTCTGGGACTGGCTGCCTCGGTGGTGACGGTATTGATTTTTCTGACTGGCGCAAGCTACCTGCTGAAGCACCGTCGTAAAATCACCGGCTACAGCATTTACTGTGGCCTGGCCTATGTGATCGGTGCCGGTGCCTTTCTCATCAGCGACGGCGGCTTCCTCCACTTCCTGCTGATTCATGTGCTGCTGGCGCTGGCCACCGTCAGCATGATGGAAGTGATGGAGCTTCGGTCCGATCGGGACAGCAGCTTCCGCAATTTGGGCGACTTCTTCCGCACCCTCTTTGGCCTGACCTTTGGCAATATCGGTGCCGCCTTCTACGGCATCTTCCACCGGAAGGATGAAAAGGGCGAGACCAAGAGCCGCAAAATGGGCGCTCCTCTGCTGGGCTTTGCCTGCGCCATTCCCGTGCTGCTGATCGTCATTCCCCTCTTGATGTCCTCGGACGAAGCTTTTGACAATATGCTGGGAAGAATTTCCGGTGACACCGTGGGTGAGCTGGTACTGTCTACCCTCCTGGGTCTCTTTGCCTTCCTGCTGATCTTCTCCCGGCTCTTTGCCCTGCCCGAGACCGAAAAACGGGAGAAAGCCCCCTCCACCTTCCGAGGCATGGCCTCCGTCACCCTCTGCGTAGCGCTGGCAATGATCAGCCTGGTGTACGTGCTTTACCTGGTAAGCCAGCTGGCCTATTTCTTCGATGCTTTCTCCGGTCTGCTGCCTGACGGTTTCTCTGTGGCAGAGTATGCCAGACGGGGCTTCTTTGAGATGTGTACCGTCTGTGCTATTAATCTGGCGCTGATCTTCCTGGCATCCCTCCTGAGCCGCAAGGAGAAGGGCAAAACGCCCCTGGCGATCCGCCTCTTTAGCCTCTTCTTCTGCATTTTCTCTCTGGTGCTGATCTCCACTGCCCTTTCCAAGATGTTCCTGTACATCGGCTCCTTCGGCATGACCCACAAGCGGATTCTGACCTCCGTGTTCATGCTCTTCCTGGCAGTGATGTTCCTGGCCGTGGGGCTGCGGCTCTTTGTGCCCAGAGTGCCTTATATGAAGATCGGCCTCATTACCGCCTCCCTGCTGCTGATCGCCACCTGCTATGTGAATGTGGACAGCATGATCGCTGAGTACAATGTCACCGCCTATCAGAGCCACAAGCTGGACTCCATTGATATGGACACCATCCGCTGGGAACTGGATCAGGATAGTACCGTACCCTGGCTGCTGGAGCTGCTGGAGGATGAAGACCGAGCTGTGCGTACAGAAGCTGCGGAGCAGCTGCAGGCGCTTTTCGATGAGGCATATCTGGTCGACTGGGAGTGGACGGGTAGCTCCTATGAACATAGCTATCGCTACCAACCCCTGGATTGGCGAGCCTATAACCTCGCCGCTGCAAAGGCGCATCAGCTGCTTTGGGAGAACCGGGCGGCCTTCCTGGATGCGGGATATATAGAAATTTCATAATTTTTCGGGATGTCAAGAAAAAAAGCTTGACATCCCGAGCTTTTTGTTGTATGATATGCGGGCACTGGAGGTGGTTCGTATGAAACAGGAAGCTTTTACCATGTCGCTGCTCCTGGATTACTACGGCAGCCTGCTGACTCAGAAGCAGCGTAACGCCTTTGACCTCTACTACAATCAGGATCTCTCCTTAGCCGAGATCGCTGAACAGGAGGGCATCTCCCGTCAGGGTGTCCACGACACCATCAACCGCACCGAGGCCGCCCTGTTGCAGATGGAGCAGGCCATCGGCTGCATCGAAAGAGCCGAAAATGTTCGCAAAGTCATGGACATGATCCGTGCCTGCGCAGAGGCTCTTTCCTCCCACCAAGATCCCACCGTGCGGAAAAATGCCGAGCGCATCTTATCCGCTGTCGCATCCGTAAAGGAGTAATGTATGGCATTTGAAGGTTTGACCGCCAAACTGAGCGCCGCTTTCAAGAAGCTCCGTGGCAAGGGCCGTCTGTCCGAGTCCGACATCAAGGAAGCCATGCGTGAGATCCGTCTGGCTCTCTTAGAGGCGGATGTCAGTTACAAGGTCGTTAAGGATTTCGTCAAATCCGTTTCCGAGCGCTGTGTGGGCAAGGACGTTATGGAGAGCCTGACCCCGGCGCAGATGATCGTGAAGATCGTCAACGAGGAGCTCATCGCCCTCATGGGCAGCGAGAATCAGCGCATTACCATCTCCCCCAAGTCCCCTACCGTAGTGATGCTGGTAGGTCTGCAGGGCGCAGGTAAGACCACCAACGGCGCCAAGCTGGCCGGCCTCTTTAAGAAGCAGGGCAAGCGGCCTCTGCTGGTCGCCTGCGACATTTACCGCCCCGCTGCCATTAAGCAGCTGGAGGTCGTCGGCAGTCAGCTGGAT
>JAZNVK010000098.1:0-5073 GCA_045592805.1 Faecousia sp. | reverse complement strand
GTGTGACAACTACATTTTACACTAAGGTTTGCATTTTGTCCTATTTTATTTTGGGTGTTGCACTTCGAATTATAACCTGCCCACCTCCCTTTGACAAGGGAGGCTTTGGCTACGACAAATTGTTCGACAAATTTCTGTTTGACGGAACAAATATTCCAAATCCGTGCCGGAGGCACACCACAGTTTTTAGTCCTTAGCTCTTAGTTATTAGTTCCTGAACAGGCCGTCAAATTTCTGTTTGACGCGCTTTGATGAATTGTCCCTTCGGGTCATGAATTGCTGCTGCGCAGCATGAATTGACGCTTTGCGTCATGATTTCTCGCTTCGCTCCATTATTTTATAAATAGAGGTTATTATGCTGAACTTTTTACCTGTGACTCCCGCTGATCGGGAGCGGATCCATTCCCATCTTTATTTCGCCAAGGGACACGGCTGCGAGTATTCCTTTGCCAATCTGCTCTTCTGGGGCGACCAGAAGGTGGCTTATCTGGAGGATTGTCCCCTGATTTTCAGCACCTTCGGCAAATTTAAGAGTTACCAGCTGCCCATCGGCTGTCACCGTCTGACCGATGCATTGGCGGCCCTGGAGCAGGATGCCAAAGACCGTGGGATTCCCTTCCGCATTTTCGGTCTGACGGCACAGGAGACCCTGCTTTTGGACGCTCTCTATCCGGGGAAATTCCGCTTCAGCCCCGTCCGTGACAGCTTTGACTATGTCTACGACATCCATCGTCTGGCGGAGCTGAAGGGCAAGAAGCTCCAGGGCAAGCGCAACCACTGCAACCGTTTCGCCGCCCAATACCCCGACTATGAGGTCATCCCCATCAGCCTGGAAAACCTGCCTCTCTGCGAGGCCTTCGCTGAGGAATGGTACCGTTCCCACGCCCACACCGGCGAGGATTTCGAGGGGGAAAAGCGGGCCCTGACCCGTGCTTTCGCCTGGTTCACGGAGCTGCGGATGGAGGGCATTTTGCTGAAAACCGCCGACGGCATCATGGGCTTTTCCATGGGCAACCGCATCCGGGAGGACACCTTCGACGTGAATTTCGAGAAGGCGCTGCCGGAGGTCAACGGCGCCTACCCCACGGTGAATCGGGAATTTGCCCGTCGCATTCGGGATGCCCACCCCACGGTGCAGTATCTGAACCGGGAGGACGACATGGGTCTGGAGGGGCTGCGCCGTGCCAAGGAGAGCTATTATCCTGACATTTTACTGGAAAAATTCGTAGGGGAGGCCATCTGAAATGCCCCAATTCCGACTTGCAAAAACGGAAGATCTGCCCCGTCTTACCGCCCTCTGGCAGGAGGCCTTCGGGGACGAAAGGGCGGTGATCCAGGACTTCTGGGCAAGATGCTTTGACAAAATTCAGGTTTTCTGCCTCTTTGAAAAGGACGAGCTCTGTGCCATGGCCTGTGCGCTGCCCTTGCAGTATGTAGACATGGAGGGCGAGAGCCATGCCTGTCCCTATTTCTATGCCGTCGCCACGGCGCAGGCTTACCGCAATCGGGGGCTCTGTCGCAGTCTGCTGACGCAGGCAGAGGCGTTCCTGCAAAAACAGGGTGCCAAGCTCTTCTGTCTGGTACCCCAGGGGGCAGCGCTCTTTGCCTTCTATGAGAAATTGGGCTACCGCAGCGCCTTTGCGCTGAGGGAGCAGTGTCTGCCTGCCAAAAAATCGACGGCGGTGAAGCTGAAGAAAATCGACAGCGCCGCCTATCAGAATTTCCGTCAGATCCAGCTTTACGGCGAATTTATCGCCTATCCCGACTTCCTTCTGGAGCTGCAAAAGGCCGCAGGAGAGGCCACCGGCGCCGGACTCTACCGTCTGGAGAACCGGGATCTGCTCTGCGTTGCCGCCGCCGAAAAACACGGTCAGACCCTCCTGATCAAGGAAATGCTGCCTGCCGACGAGACCCTGGCTGCCCATCTGGCCGCCCATCTGGGCTGCAAGGAGGTGCTGCTCCGCAGCCCCGAAGCAGCAAAGCCCTTCGCCATGGCCAAAGCCCCGGACAAGGATTTCCCGCTGCCCCAAAATGCCTACCTGGCTCTGGCCTTCGACTAAACGCAGTGACTGAAGGAGCAAAGACGAAGGATGAGCAAGGGCGAAGCCCACACCGCCACAAGGAGGGAGCTTCCACCGTACCGCCGCTCACCGCCGTAGGGCGCAGATTGCGGTTGCAATCGGACGAAATTTCGTTTTTCTCCGAAAAAATGATAGAAATTCCAACATCTTTGTGTTATAATATATCGTTAGCAGATAGAAAGGAGGGCGACGGCTTTGAATTTTGGCACTTTTCTCGGCAACGACAGCCTGAAGGAACGGCTGGCCTCCGCCTTGCGGAAGGATCGCCTCTCCCATTGCTACCTGCTGACCGGCCCCGAGGGCAGTGGTAAGAAGACCCTCAGCACCCTCCTGGCCGCCGCCATGCAGTGCGAAGACGCCCCGGGCAACCGCCCCTGTCTGCGCTGCAGCGCCTGCCGCAAGGTTTTCAGCGGCAACCACCCCGACGTGATCACCGTGGAGAAGCGGAAGGATCGCAAGACCATGGGCGTGGATGTGATCCGCCAGACCTGCCAGGATCTGTATATTCGCCCCAACGAGGGCAGGAAAAAAATCTACATCTTCCCCGATGGGAAGGAGATTACCCCCCAGGCGCAGAATGCCCTGCTTAAGGGCATCGAGGAGCCGCCTGCCTACGGCGTGTTCCTCTTTCTGGCGCAGCAGGCGGACCATATGCTGGAGACCATCCGCAGCCGCTGCGCCGAGCTGAAGCTGAGCCCTCTGCCTGCCGACCTGCTGGAAGGGGAGCTGGCAAAGCGCTGCCCGGATAAAGACCCCCAGGTGCGACGGGATGCCGCCCTTCGCAGCGGCGGCTATCTGGGTCAGGCGGAGCAGCTGCTGAAGCAGGAGGAGAGCCTGTCCCCTCAGGCTGCTGCCCTGTTAAATGCTTACGCAAAGAAAGACCGCAGCGGTATCATCACCGCCTGCTTCGCCCTGGAGCGGCAGAAGCGAGAAACGCTGCTGGAGCTGTTCCCCGAGTGCCGCCGTATGCTGAGCTATGCCCTCAGCGCCCCCGGCCTCCATCCCGTGGCCCAGGCGCTGCAAAAAGGTCGCAGCCGTATGGAGCTCACCGCCGCCGCCCAAAGCTTTGCCCAAGCCATAAGTCTGCTGCAGGCCAATGTCTCCCCCGCCCACACCTGCGGCAATTTGATGATATCTTTAGACAATAAGGAGTAACTATGGATCAGATTCCCAACGAGGCGCTGCCTCAGGAGCGTGTGACCGTCTGCGACGTGCAGTTTCGCAGCGGCTCTAAGGTATATTTTTTCGATCCCGGCAACCTGACGGTGCTGCCGGGCATGGAAGTGATCGTGGACACCGCCCACGGTCAGGAATTCGGCCGCTGTCACCGTGGCAACCACATGGTCAGCGCCAATCAGGTGGTGCAGCCCCTGCGTCAGGTGATCCGCATCGCCACTGCCAAGGATCAGAAGATCAACGACGAGAACCGTGTTCTGGAGAAGAAGGCCTTCGAGCTCTGCCGCAAGAAGATCGAGGAGCTGGGGCTGGACATGATCCTCACCTCCACGGAGTACACCTTCGACGGCAGCAAGGTCATGTTCTACTTCACCGCCGACAACCGTGTGGATTTCCGTGAGCTGGTGAAAATCCTGGCCTCCCAGCTGCACACCCGTATTGAGCTGCGCCAGATCGGTGTCCGTGACAAGGCGAAGATGGTGGGCGGTCTGGGCATCTGCGGCAGACCCTTCTGCTGCGGTGAATTCCTGGAGGAGTTCCAGCCTGTGTCTATTAAAATGGCAAAAACCCAGAACCTCAGCCTGAACCCCACCAAAATCTCCGGCACCTGCGGCAGTCTGATGTGCTGCCTGAACTACGAGCAGGAGGCGTATGAGGATCTGCTGCGCAACAGCCCTAAGGTGGAGTCCTTCGTGGATACCCCCGACGGCCGCGGCACCGTGACCAATGTGAATCTGCTGCGCCAGAGCGTCAATGTGCGCCTGGAGAAGCAGCCGGATACCATCGTCTGCCATAAGAACTGCGATATCTGCGTCCTGCGCAGCGGCAAGGCCAAGAAGACCGACGAGCCCATCCCCGAGGATCTGGCGCCCATTTCCGGCGGCAAGGTGAAGCAGAGCGAGGAGCCCGGCTTCAGCACCTATCTGGATCCCGTGGTGTTCCGTGGTAACGAGGTGGCTCCCGCCGAGGAGAGCGAGAAGGGCAGCAAGCGCCGCCGCAAGAGTGATAAGTCCGAGACCGCCGAGCCTGAGAAGAAGGAAAAGAAATCTGCCCAGAAGTCCGAGAAAAAGGAAAAAAAGACAGAGCAGAAGGCAGAAAAGAAGGCAGAGAAGAAAGCAGAGAAGCCTGCGGAGCAGAAGAAGGCAGAAAAGTCCGCAGAGCAGAAAAAGTCCGAGAAGAAGCAGCCCAAGAAGGCGGAAAAGGTGGAGAAAAGCGTCTCCAGGAAGCCTCAGAAGGAAGCCAAGCCCAAGGCGGAGAAGGCAGCGGAGACCGAGGCCAAAGCCGCTGGAGCCGAGCAGTCCGCCGAAGGACGGGAGGCCGCCCCCCGCAAGAACAACCACCGCCGCCACCGCTACTACCGCAACCATAAATCCAACAAAAAGCCCGAAGCCTGACCTGCGCAGAGTCGCCTTGGAAGCCCGACCTGCAACGATGTACACGGAAAGTCTGCCCTTCACAGAGGTACACAGAAAGCCCGACCTGCAACGATGTACACAGAAAGTCTGACCTTCACAGAGGTACACAGAAAGCCCAACCTGCAACGAGGTACATTGGAAATCTGACCTTCACAGAGGCACACAGAAAGCCCGCCCTGTACCGATGTACACGGAAAGTCTGACCTTCACAGAGATACACAGAAAGCCCGATCTGTACCGAGGCACACGGAAAGTCTGACCTTCACAGAGGTATACAGAAAGCCCGATCTGTACCGAGGTACATTGGAAATCTGACTTGCACCGAGACACACCGGAAGTCGGACACAGGCAGAAAAGGTTTCAGAAAATGTTTTGCATAACAACCAAAGCGGCTGTCGCCC
>JAZNVK010000097.1:0-2756 GCA_045592805.1 Faecousia sp. | reverse complement strand
GGCACGGGCGGCCAGTACGGCATTCTTGGAAACACGGGCGGCAATGCCAAAGGCAGCCACGCAGTACTCCGCATCCTCCATCAGGAAGGACTCGTACATGGTCTCCTTCTCTTCGATGATCTTGTAGCGCTCATAGCGCTCGAAATTGGTGCGCTCCAGCACCTCGGGGCTTAAGTACAGGGAGTTGACGATATTATGCTTGCGCTGCAGGCCGGTACCGGTGGTGGCCCAGGGCTTCTCCACGATCTTGGGGGTGTAGTTACCCATGACCACGGGCTCCATCATCTGGCCCATGGTGCCGTCTGCCAGGATCATGGCAGGCATGCGGTATTGGTCAGCCAGATCAAAGGCTTTTACGGTGAGGTCAGCCATCTCCTGCACACCGGAGGGAGCCAGGACGATCACATGGTAGTCGCCGTGACCGCAGCCACGGGTGGCCTGGAAGTAGTCCGACTGGGAGGGCTGAATGCCGCCCAGGCCGGGGCCGCCACGCTGCACATTGACGATGAATGCAGGCAGATCTGCGCCTGCCAGATAGCTGATGCCTTCGGCCTTCAGGGAGATGCCGGGGCTGGAGGAGGAGGTCATGACACGCTTGCCTGCGGCAGCCACGCCATAGACCATATTGATGGCGGCGATCTCACTTTCCGCCTGGAGGAAGTTGCCGCCGATCTTGGGCATACGCTTTGCCATGTAAGCGGCGACCTCCGTCTGGGGAGTAATGGGATAGCCAAAATAGTGGCGGCAGCCTGCCTGAATGGCGGCTTCGGCCAGGGCTTCGTTGCCCTTCATCAGAACTTTTTCTGCCATTTTGCCTCTCCTTCCTTAGGTTTCTACGGTGATGATGCAGTCGGGACACATGGTGGCGCAGAAGGCGCAACCGATGCACTTGGACTGATCGGTGATCTTGGCGGGGGCGTGACCCTTCTTGTTGATGGTGTCCTTATCCAGAACCAGCAGATTCTTGGGACAGGCAGCAACGCAGAGTCCGCAGCCCTTGCACAGGTCGGTCAGAAAGCTGAGTTTTGCCATAAAGAACGCTCCTTTACGCATAGTATTTCGCCTGCAGCTCCATGGGGAGCAGGTCATCGATCCGACCTTGCAGCAGGGGGTAGAGGCGATTGTGAACGGTGGTCATTTTAATGGGCAAGCCCGTCAGACGGGCGGTTTCCTTGGCATAGTCCAGAGAGGCCAGCACATCCTCCGCTGTGGTCTGGTCGCCCAGGTTGGAGTTGTTGACCAGGGCGGTGAAGGGGATTCCGCCTGCGGTCTCGATCTCCCGGAGTACCTCTAAGGTCTCCCGGGGGGTACGGGTCAGGGGACGGTAGCAGTTGATGACCAGCAGCATCTCGTAGTCATTTTCCTCCAAAATTGCGGGGGTGTAGCGGCCTAAGGCCAGAGCGCCACGGTCATCGCCGCCGATGTCCAGCACAGCCAGCCGATCCCGGCGGTCCACTGCCCCGTAAACCTCCTGGGGCAGGGCGGGCAGATCCACGTTGGAGTTGGCATAGGGGGAGGCGATCAGCTCGATGCCTGCCTCGGTCAGCTCCTTCAGGCTGTCCTTGGTGCGGAAATAGGGGTTGACGATGTCCAGATCCACGATACAGACATCTTTATCGCTCTGTTCCTTCAGCCACAGAGCATAACTGACGGCAATGTTAGTCTTACCGCTGCCGTAGTGCCCGGCAAAGAGGGTCATTCGTTTATGCTTCACGGTGCACCTTCTTTATTACAGCTTATTGCGCTGGATCTTGCCGCTGGCGGTTTTGGGCAGGCTATCCTTGAATTCCACGATTCTGGGGTACTTGTAGGGGGCAGTGTGGGTCTTAACGTAGGTCTGAATTTCCTTCTTCAGCGCTTCCGTAGGCTCCGTGCCCTTGGTCAGTACGATGGATGCCTTGACCACCTGACCACGAACCTCGTCGGGCGCAGCGGAGACACCGCACTCTAAGACATAGGGCAGCTCCATGATCACGTTCTCGATCTCAAAGGGCCCAATGCGGTAGCCGGAGGACTTGATCACGTCGTCCGCACGACCCACGTACCAGTAGTAGCCTTCCTCATCCTTCCAGGCAAGGTCGCCGGTGTGGTAGTAGCCGTCGTGCCAGCACTCTTTGGTCTTGTCGGGCGCCAGATAGTATTCACGGAACAGGCCGCAGGGAGCGCCCTCGGCAACACGGATGCAGATCTCGCCGGATTCGCCGGTGGGAACGGCATTGCCATCGGGATCCAGCAGCGCCACATCATACAGCGCCACGGGCTTACCCATGGAGCCCAATTTGTGCTTCATGCCCACGGTGTTGCCGATGATCAGGGTGCTTTCGCTCTGGCCGAAGCCCTCCATCACCTGAAGGCCGGTCTGCTTCTCGATCTGCCGGTAGACCTCCGCATTCAGCGCTTCGCCGGCGCTGGTCATATGCTTGACGGAAGACAGGTCATATTTGGAGATATCCTGTTTGACCAGAAGTCTTAACATCGTCGGCGGTGCACAGAATGAAGTGATATTGTATTTTGCGAACATCGGAAGGATATCCGCCGCGTCGAAGCGGTCGAAATCATAGACGAACAGGCCGGCTTCACACAGCCACTGGCCGTAGAGTTTGCCCCACAGGGCCTTGCCCCAGCCGGTCTCGGAAATGGTGAAGTGCAGGCCGTCCCGCTCTGCCAGATGCCAGTACTTGGCGGTCACATAATGGCCCAGGGCATACTTGTAAGAATGCATCGCCATCTTGGGATAGCCGGTGGTACCGGAGGTA
>JAZNVK010000096.1:0-7790 GCA_045592805.1 Faecousia sp. | reverse complement strand
GACTGCGGCATCTCCATGCCGGAGCTGTCACCCCGTCTGTTCTCCTTTAACAATCCCCTGGGTGCCTGTCCCGAGTGTAGTGGCCTGGGCTTCCGTCTCCGTGTAGACCCTCAGCTGATCATTCCTGACGACAGCCTGTCCATCTACGATGGCGGTATCCAGGCCAGTGGATGGGGGAATATCAAGAACGACTCCATTGCCAGAATGTACTTTGAGGCTATGGCACTGAAATATCGCTTTGACCTCCATGCACCCATCCGCAGCCTCTCCAAGGAGGCTATGGCGGTGATTCTCTACGGCACCGGCGGTGAGAAATTGCAGCTCCACTATGACCGTGGCAACGGCAGAGGCGTGCTGGAGCAGGCCTTTGAGGGCATCATCCCCAATTTGGAGCGCCGCTTCCGTGAGACCCAGTCCGATGCCATGCGCAAAGAGCTGGAGGAGTGCATGAGTTCCTCTCCCTGTCCCCACTGCAAGGGCGAGCGCCTCTCTGATATTGCCCGTGCGGTGACCGTGGGTGGCCTCTCCATTGCGGCCTTCTGTGAGCTTTCCGTCCACAAGGCGCTGAAATTCATCGACGAGCTGAAGCTGGAGGGAGCGCAGGCCATCATTGCCGAGCAGATCCTGCGGGAGATCCGCAGCCGTTTGGGCTTTTTGGAGAGTGTCGGCCTGCAATATCTGACGCTCTCCCGTTCCGCCGGTACGCTGTCCGGTGGTGAGGCGCAGCGTATCCGTCTGGCAACGCAAATCGGCTCCTCCCTTATGGGTGTGCTGTATATTCTGGACGAGCCCAGCATCGGTCTGCACCAGCGTGACAACGACAAGCTGCTGGATACCCTCCGCCACCTTCGGGATCTCGGAAATACCCTGATCGTGGTAGAGCATGACGAGGACACCATTCGTGCCGCCGACTATCTGGTGGATATCGGCCCCGGTGCCGGTATTCACGGTGGAGAACTGGTGGCCAGCGGCAGCTTGCAGGATATTATGGATTGCCCCGAGAGCATTACCGGCCAATATCTCAGCGGTGCAAAAAAAATCCCCGTTCCCACAGAGCGAAGACAGGGGAACGGCAAATCGCTTCAGATTTATGGATGTCGGGAGAATAACCTGGATCATATCGATATTGCCTTGCCTCTGGGCTGCTTCACCTGTGTCACCGGTGTTTCCGGCTCAGGAAAATCCTCCCTAGTCAACGAGATTATTGCCAAGAAGTTGGCAGGCGCGCTGAACCACGCTCGTGTGCGTCCCGGCAAGCATGACCGCTTTGAGGGGATCAAGGCGCTGGATAAGGTTATTGTCATCGACCAGAGCCCCATCGGCCGCACACCCCGTTCCAATCCTGCCACCTATACCGGCCTTTTTAACGATATCAGGGATCTCTATGCATCCACGGCTGCTGCCAAGGAGCGTGGCTATTCCGCAGGCCGCTTCTCCTTCAATGTCAAGGGCGGCCGCTGCGAGGCTTGCAGCGGTGACGGTCTGGTGAAGATCGAGATGCATTTCCTGCCTGATGTCTATGTGCCCTGCGAGGTCTGCCACGGTAAGCGCTATAACCGTGAGACCCTGGAGGTGCAGTACCGTGGTAAATCCATTGCCGATGTGCTGGAAATGACCGCCGACGAGGCACTGCTCTTCTTTGAGAACCAGCCCCGTCTGCGGGATAAGATCGCAACTCTGGTTCAGGTGGGGCTTGGCTATATCAAGCTGGGGCAGAGCTCCACTACCCTTTCCGGCGGCGAGGCGCAGCGTGTCAAGCTGGCAACGGAGCTGTCCCGTCAGGCAACGGGACGTACCCTGTATATTCTGGATGAGCCCACTACCGGTCTGCATATGTACGATGTACACAAGCTCATCGAGGTGCTGCAAAAGCTGGTGGACGCAGGCAATACCGTTCTGGTCATCGAGCACAATCTGGATGTGATCAAAACGGCGGATCATATCATTGATCTTGGACCCGAGGGCGGCGACGGCGGCGGTAAGATCGTGGCTGTAGGAACGCCGGAGGAGATTGCCGCCTGCGAAGCCTCCTACACCGGCCACTACCTGAGAAAACTACTCTAATGGGGGAGGGAAGTTACGATGGATCGTCTCCTGCACCGTTTTCGCAACTATAATGCCGATGGCCTGACGGATCGGGAATTGCTGGAGCTGCTGCTCCGCTTTACCCGAAGCGATGCCAGAGAATTCTCCGCTCGGCTCATGGAGCGTTATCCCAATATTTTCCGTCTCATGGAGGCGGATCGCAGCTCTCTTGCTACAGTGGAGGGCATGGATGACAAAACAGCGCTGCTGCTTTCCATCCTTCCGGAGATGAGCCGACGCTATTTTATCTCCCGTGGGATCAAAGGGCAGCCTCTGCTGAACAGCAGCCACTACGGAAAATACCTCCTGCCCTATTTTATGAGCGTTCGGGACGAGATGGTCTATGTGCTGTTCCTGGATGGGGCTGCAAACCTGATCAGCTGCCGTCAGATGGGCTACGGCTCTGTGAATTCCGCCAATGCGCCTGTCCGCAACATTGTCATGGAGGCGCTGGCGCTCAATGCCTCGGGCATTGTTTTGGCCCATAACCACCCCAGCGGCGTTGCCATCCCCTCCCAGGAGGATATCGAGCTCACCCGTCGTCTGCGCTCCTCTCTGGAAATTATGGAGCTGGAGCTGCTGGATCACATCATCATAGCGGATGACGATTTCGTGTCCATTAAGGACAGCGGCTATCTGCGATAAAATGAAAACCGGAGGTTCCCGACGGAGCCTCCGGTTTTTGCATTATTTCAGCACGATTTCGCCGGCCTTGTAAATATCGCCTGCACCGACAGTGAGGATAATATCCCCCTCCTTGGCAATGGTGCGCAGATAAGCGCCCACCTCGGGCAGCGTTTCAAAGGACACGGCTCCGGGTACCTTCTTTGCCAGATCCCGGGAGGAGATGCCGATCTTGTTCTGCTCTCTGGCCGCATAGATCTCTGCCAGAACCGCCACATCCACTCGTTTCAGCTCTTCCACAAAGTCCTCAAACAGCGCCTTGGTACGGGTGTAGGTGTGGGGTTGGAAGGCGAGAATGATCCGCTGATAACCCATGAGCCGCACGGCATTGATCAGCGCATGGAGCTCGCCGGGATGGTGGGCATAGTCGTGATAGATATCTGCGCCGTGGAAGTTGCCCTTGTACTCCATCCGCCGGCCTGCACCGGTAAAGGCAGCAAGACCGCGGCTGACATATTCGCCCTCAACACCCATGACATAGGCAGAGGCAGCGGCAGCCAAGGCGTTATACACATTGTGCTTGCCGAAGACCGCCAGATCCACATGGCAGTAGCATTTACCGAAGATCATAATGTCAAAGGAACGGCAATCTTCAGACAGATTGGCGGGGTGAATGTCGTTCTTCTCATCCAGACCAAAGGAGAGATAGCTCAGATCCGCCAGCGCCTGTACCGTGTTGGCATCGTCGCCGTTGGCAATGACATAACCGGTACGGGGAACCAATCCTGCAAACTTGCGGAAAGAGCGCTGCACAGCCTCCAGATCCTTGAAATAATCCAAATGATCCGCTTCCACATTGTTGATAATGGCAACGGTGGGATAGAAATTCAGGAAAGAGTCGCAGTATTCGCAGCTCTCCATAATGATGGTTTCGCCGTTACCCACCCTGTGACCTGCCTTCAGCAGGGGCAGATAGCCGCCCAGCATGACCGTGGGATCCTTCTCTGCCTCCATGAAAATATGGGTCACCATAGAGGTGGTCGTGGTCTTGCCGTGAGTGCCGGAAATGCAGATGGCATTTTTGTATTCCCGCATGATCACGCCCCAGGCCTGCGCCCGTTCGAAAACGGGGATGCCCATGGCGCGGGCAGCTGCGATTTCGGGATTGTCGTTATGCGCGGCGGCGGTGCGGATAATGCAGTCAGCGCCGTCGATATTGGATGCGTTATGCCCGATCTTAACCTCGATCCCCTTGGAGATCAGCTCGTCGGTGGACACAGAGGAGTTCATATCTGAGCCCGTGACCTTCATACCCATGCCACGGAGCACCAGACCCAGCGGGCGCATGGAAACGCCGCCGATGCCGATGAGATGGATATGCTTCCCGGGGACTAAATAAGAATCAAGTCGTTTTCTTGCCATAAGGGGCCTCCTAAATCAGAAGATCTTTACTATTATAGTACAAGATCAGGCAATTTACAAGAGGGAAATGGGCGCATCCTCCAGTTCAAAGGACATTCTGCCTCCCGAGGGATGGGGGAAGGATAACTTTACAGAACAAAGATGCAGTGTGCCGCCGGATTTTGCGCCGTATTTACGGTCGCCCACCAGTGGAAAGCCCCGGGAGGCAAACTGCACACGGATCTGATGGGTTCTGCCGGTGAAGAGGCGGATTTTCAACAGGGAGCAGCCGTTTTTTCGCCCTGTGACGATGTAAGAGAGCTTCGCCTCCCGTACGCCTGCCCGTTTTCTTTTGACGGTGTAGGTCTTGTTTTTGCCCTTGTCATGGTAAAGCAGATCTGTCAGTTCGCCGGACTCAGGAGGCTCTCCCTCGCAGACCGCCAGATATTCCTTCTCAAAACCGGTCCCCATTTGTCCGGAGAGGAAGGCGGCGGCCTCTTTGGTTTTCGCAAACACCATCAATCCGCAGGCATCCCGATCCAGCCGATGGACGGGGAAGGTTTCTCGTGGTGCAAGGAGCGCCTGCATATTTTTCTTGCCGGAGGCATCGGCTGCGGACAGAACGCCTCCGGGCTTCACGCAGACCAGGAGCTGTTCATCCTCATGGAGTATTCTTATAGTCTCATCTTGATATCCGTCAGGATTTTCTCGCATTTTTCCAGAACCTTTCCGGGATGGTGGTGTAAAAAACGTCTTATTCTGCGGCATCGCACAGCGCGTCGGCGCAGACGCGGAACATCTTCTCCAGATCCTCGTCCGTGAGCGTCAGCTTCTCGCCGGTGGTGTAGTTCTCGCTGACCAGAGCCACAGAGGCAGCGTGGCAATTCAAAATGGAGGAGATCACCAGCATGGAGCTGGTCTCACCGTCTACGATATCTACGCCCAGCTTTTCCCAGCGGGCAATACGCTCCTTGCCGCCAAAGGCCCAGGGGGTATCCAGACTCAGGCAGTCATGGCTGCGGAACAGGGCGGACTCTTTGACACCTGCCTTCAGCAGACGGGACAGCAGACCCATATCGGTGACAGCGGGATAGGAGATGTCAATATACTCACGGGTAGCGCCCTCGGAGCGCACAGCGCCGGAGGCGGCCACCAGGGTACCGGGCTTGGTTTCCGGCTGAATGGCGGGGCAGGCAGCGAGCTTGATGATCTCCTTTACGCCCAGGTGATTCAGCTCCTCCACCGCAATGGCCATAGGCATACAGCCGAAGCCGCAGCTCATGACGCTCATGGGAACATCCTTGTAAGTGCCGGTATAGGTCACATATTCTCTGTATTCGCCTACCTTTTTGGCATCGTCCAGCAAAGCGGCGTAAAAGGGGATCTGCTGGGGATCGGGGGTCAGAATGACCTTATTTGCCACCATAGTTTCGTCGATGCCCAGATGGTGCATCGTGCCGTCATTATGAACCAGTTTTACACTTCCGAAGCTCATGCAAGCACCTCCTCAAGAATTTCTGCCGCACGAATGGCAATGCGGGAAGCCACTTCGATCCGTCTGGTCAGGAACTGAGGGTCGGCATAAGCGCCGTAGACGGATGTGGTTTCCTTCTTCTCGTCATCGTCAAACATGGAGCCCAGCGCCACGCAGATGGAGGCTGTACGCAGACCCAGCAGATGGCCGTAGGTGAAGAGCATACCGGATTCGTTTTCCACCACCAGCACGCCGGTGTCGATCCACTTCTGCATTCTCTCCCGCAGACCGGGATGAGCGGCCTTGGATTCCATATAGAAGGCATCGTGGCTGCGGTACATGCCTACCAGCGGCTCTTCGCCCATCTCGTGGGCAGCCCGGGTCAGGGCGCTGACCAGCAGCGGATCAGCCACAGCGGGGAATTCCGGGGGAACCAGCTCATAGCTGGCACCTTCCCCACGGACACAGCCGGAGGCAATGACGATGGTGCCGGGCTTCATCCAGGGCTGTACACCGCCGCAGGTGCCTACACGAACGACCGCTTTGGCGCCGGCATCGGCCAGCTCTTCCAGAGCATTGGCAACGCAGGCGCAGCCCATGCCGCTGCTGGTAACACCGATGGGAGCACCCTTGTCGGTGTGGCCGGTGTAAGTGGCATAGGTGCCGCGATGGGCGGTAAATTCCGCATCACGGAAGAAGGTGGAGATCAGCTTGCTGCGATGGGGATCGCCGGGGAGAAGCACCGTGGGAGCGCTTTGACCGATGGCCAGTCCGGTGCAGGGGAGCAGGCCGTCGGCACCCAGGGGCACGTGAGAATCGTGATAGCGTTTCATCCGTTTATCTCTCCTTGTTATGAATTCTGATACCCTAATCATAAAGGAAAAAGCCGACAAATGCAAGGGGATGCTTGCAAAAACAGGCAAGTTATGCTATACTAACTACAAAAGAAACAAGCTGGAAAGGAGCTCTGACAATGATTATCAAAATTGAAGGTATGATGTGCAAGCACTGCAAGGCCCATGTGGAGAAGGCACTTCTGGCCGTACCCGGTGTAGAGAGCGTAGAGGTCAGTCTGGAGGACAAGTGCGCTACGGTTGCCGGTACTGCAAGTGCCGGGGAACTGAAGAAAGCCGTTGTTGATGCAGGCTACGAAGTCGTTGATTAAGTAACAAGATAACCGCCTTTTGGCGGTTTTCTTGTAATTTTGTGTAAATTGCCTATGTCATTTTGCTCGGAATTTTGGTATAATGTATAGAGAAAATGTAGAAGGAGAGAGATGGCAATGGCGCAGGTGGGTCAGATCGTGCTGTACGGAACCGAAGGTGCTTGCAGAGTCACGGAGATCTGCAAGATGAAGGTCGGTCATAAACGGGAAGAATACTATGTCCTCCGTCCTGTCCACCGTGAGGGCGCTACGGTGTTTGTGCCATTGAACAACGAACTTCTTCTGAGCAAAATGCGCCCGCTCTTGAGCCGGGAGGAGATTGATGCGCTCATTGACAAGGTCGGTCTGGAGGAACCCCTCTGGATCGAGGATGCCGCCGAACGAAAGGCAGAATTCCAGCGGATTCTGCTGGGCTCTGAGCGTGAGGAGCTGCTGCGGATGATCCGTGCTCTGTACCAACGCCGTAGCCGGCTTCGGGAGCGTGGCAAGCATCTGCGCGGCAGCGATGAACAAATGCTTCGGGATGCGGAGAAGCTCCTGAACGATGAGTTTGCGCTGGTTCTGGAGATCAAGGAGCGGGAAGTTCCGGAGTACATTCGCAGCCGTGTGGAAAAATCACCGGAGACAGATACATAAGAGAATTCAAGGGGAGATGGCAATGGCCATCTCCCTGTTTCTTTGTTTGCGATTGCTTGTAAAACCGCAGAAAAAACGGAATATACAGAATGAACAAAAATCAGGCACAGAATTTTATTTGTTATCTTCAAGTATTATGCGCATCTTTGCCGTTTGCTTGGTATAGTTATTATAGGATACTGCTTTTGCGTACGGCTGCCGGATACAGCCGCAACGGGAAGCGGACAATCAAAAGGGCACCTCTAAAAACTCTCTTCCGGCGTATGGCCCAATCTTTTGTCCCAACTTTTGCTTATAAAAATCTTGAAATACATCCAGTATTCCTGCGATTTTTAACACAAAATTTGAGCCAAAATTTTTGGGCATCCGCTCGAAATTTAGTTTTTAGAGGAGCCCAAAAAATCT